>CAYMYV010000188.1:0-4256 GCA_964394775.1 uncultured Lachnobacterium sp.
AAAATCAGCTTAAGCATCAAAGCTTTATTTGCTCCGGAAGAACCTGAAGCAAAAGAAGAGGATGATGCAGATGTAGCAGATGTAAATATCGAAGAAGTAGCTTCTGCAATTGAAGAATAATAAGAAGTTTAAAGAAGCTGTCAGTTTGACAGCTTCTTTTTTGCAAAAGATGCCTTTGGCAGAATGTAGGGGGAAGTATAATGCTTGATCATTATGAGTGGTTTAAAACGGAAATTTTAAAATTAACCAGGATTGATTTGAATTTCTATAAAGAAAAGCAGATGCGTCGTCGTATTGATACTCTTGTCACCAAGAATGGCTGCAACAGCTATGAAGATTACGTAGTACTCATTAAAAAGGACAAGGTATTATTTGAACAGTTTGTAAATTTTCTTACCATTAATGTATCTGAATTTTATCGTAATACGGATCAGTGGAAGATAATGGATCAAACAGTTATTCCAAAGCTATTGGAAAATAACAAGCGTCAAATCAAAATCTGGAGTGCTGCATGTTCGACAGGTGATGAGCCATATTCACTTGCTATGGCTTTTTCTAAGCATGTACCATTATCAAATATTAAGATTCTTGCAACTGATATTGATAAGCAGGTGATTCAGCATGCACAGGTTGGCTTGTACAATGCAAAGAGTATTGCGGGTGTTCCGGAAGATATGAAGAAGAAATATTTCACACAGGTTGGTTCTTCCTATCAGATAGCAGATGAAATCAAGAAATGCGTAGAATTCAAAGAGCATAATCTGCTAAAGGATGTTTATCCAAAGGATTTCGATTTGATTCTCTGTAGAAATGTTGTCATCTATTTTACGGATGAAGCCAAGGACATGATTTATGAGAAATTCTATGATTCCTTAAAGAAAAAAGGTGTCCTATTCATTGGAAGCACGGAACAGATTAGCAACTATAAAGACATCGGATTTGAAAGATTAAGCAGCTTCTATTTCCAGAAGCCATAATAAGGAGATGTACGATGAGAAAAAGCCTGTTAAATTTATTATTTATAATGTGCATGGTGTTTGTAATAGGCGTTTCTGCAATGAATTCATATATCATATATGCTGCACCATCCATTTCGGGAGATGATCTTCTTCCTACAATTACATCATCTACAGTACATATTGATGAAAATCTGGATTGTATTAGTAAGATATCAGTTGGCACTACGGTGGGAATGTTTTATTCATATTTGGATGAAACAACGAATGTAACAGTGCGTAAAAATGAAAAGGTTGTTTCTAGTTCAGAGTTGCTTGGGACTGGAATGAATGCTTGTATCATGCAGGGAGATGTTTTAGTAAAAGAATATACGGTGATTGTTACCGGTGATACAAACGGTGATGGAAAAATTAATATTACAGATATGATTGCTGTGAAAGCCGGTGTTTTAAAAAAATCAAATTTGACCGGTGTATATGCAAAGGCCAGTGACGTGAATGGTGATGGAAAAATTAATATCACGGATTTCATTAAAATCAAAGCGGTAACAATTAAAAAAGATACGATTACAGGTGTAGTTGCACCATAGAGAGGGAATACATATGAAAAAAGTAATTAAATATTTACTATTATTTTTTGTGAGTCTGGCATGTCTGGTTAGTAACGTGACAAATACCTATGCTGCAACAGTTAATCTTACCGGACCTTCTACGGTAAGAGGTGGCGATACAATTACATTAAATTTGAGAGTAAATGATGATGGGAAATACGGTTTAGAAGGTGTTTTAGAATACGATTCTTCCCAAGTGACATTATCTGGTATCGAAACCGGTCTTACGGGATGGGCGGTTGAAAGTAATGGTAATAATATTATTGCATATGATGATACTCTTTCGAATGGTTTAAGCGGAACTTCAACTGTAGTAGTATTAAAATTTAAAGTTGCAAATGGAATAGCAACAGGAACTAAGATTGATATTGCGGTAAATGATATTGTTACAACAGATGGTACTAGTGAAAATAGTTTTGGTAAAGCAATATATTCTGTAACGGTTGCCAAACCTTTATCCTCCAATGCAAACCTTGCGACATTGTCTGTGTCCGGTGCAACACTTAGCCCGGCTTTTTCCGCAGGAACAACAAGCTATGATTTGGGCGAGGTGGATTATAGTGTTTCAAAGCTTAGCCTTAGTTACACGACAGAGGATGCAACGGCAACGGTTTCCGTAAAAGGAAATTCACTTAGTGTTGGAAAAAATACTATTTCGATTACGGTAACAGCAGAGGATGGAACTGCAAAAGTATATAAATTGACAGTAACCAGAAAACAAGACCCGAATTATGTGGCAAGCTCTAATGCAAATTTAAAGAGCATGAGTGTAAATCTTGGAATGATTTCACCTACGTTTTCAGCAGATGTAACGAATTATGTGGTATATTTACCATATGAATGCGCCGGCTCTTCCTTTACTGCGACAGGAGCTGCGGCAGATTCTAAGGCGAGTGGTGTAGCTGATGGTACAATTGATAAGCTTGTAGAGGGCAATAATCAGACGGTTGTAGTATGTAAAGCAGAAGATGGAACAGAAAAAGCTTATGCGATTACAGTTGTTGTAATGCCTGAATATACAGGTGAGGTTCCGTCCATTGGTGGAACAGATACACCGGTAAATCCTCCGACAGATGTTCCGGAGGATACCTCAACAGAGGATAACTCTGGAGTTGGTTCCAAAGATACAGAGGCTTCAAGTGGAACAGAGAATGATTCACAAAATACCTCAGAGGATGATACAACAACCGGAGGCGGTGATGACGGAAATGGAAATGCGTTAGTTACAATTCTTGTTATTTTAGTTGTTGTTGCTTTAATTGGTGCATTAGTTTATGTATTGTTCTTTACAAATAAAAGATTCTAAATTCTAAAATAGAAAGCAGCTGCATGTTCCGGATGGGAAGTGCAACTGCTTTTTTGTGTCTAGCGGTGTGGGTTTTTGCCTTTGTGCTTTAAGGCGTATTGAAAAATGTGGTCGACATAGCGACGCAACATTACATCGGAGGACATAAAATCCTCTGTTAATTCAAAATACGTAAGCTTATCCTTATGCTCCTGCTTGAATATAGGATTCATAACTGCTTCATATTGTGGTAAGAAGCAGCTGGTTTTCCGGCTATAGCAATTGCATGCTTTGGCACGCTCGCGATACTCTTTGTCTACAAAAGTGGCGACACTCTTATGAATTGCCATGTCTTCCATTGGAAGATAGAAATACTCCTTGTAATTCGGATAAAAATATTTTAATTCACCTTCATAAATTGGAATTCGAACCTTGGTTTCTTCTTTATTAAGCGTAAAGTAAAATTCCTGTTGCTGGAAGGAAGCACGTTTTGGGACTGAATAGTCATTTTGTAAGCTGATAATTAATTCCTGACCTTGATTTCCATCATAAGAGGTGTAAGAGGCGATTTCTACTGTTTTAACAGAATATGAACCGTTTAATACCTGATGATATGTAAGAATAGGCATAAGGTTTAACATTCCGGTTACATCCTCATAATTGTGAAGCAATAAGAGTTTTTCGGCTTCTTCGGAAGGGGTTTTTAAATAATCATCATATACATTAATTAATTCGCCGCCGGAAAACATGTCATCACGATATATCCCTAAGAATTTCTCGATGGTCTTTTGCTTGTAATTCTGCTGCTTAAGTAAAAATTTAATATTTCCAACAAGCTTAAAAATATCCAAATACTGATAATTCTTAAAATGCTCCTCAATAGCGTAGGCATCACATTTAGCCTTCATAAATGGAATGTCAAAGCCAATCCCATTGAAAGAAATGATTGTTTTGAATTGTTCTAGAAGCTCTATGAACTGTGTCAGGAGTTCTTGCTCGTCAGCCTTGCTTTCAGCAAAGAACTGGTTGATTATCAGGGTTTTGCCCTTACGATGCATACAACCTATCAAATATATTGTGGAAGAAGAAGGAGAAAAGCCGGTGGTTTCGATGTCAAAAAAGATAGAATCCTCTGTGAAAAGTTCATCCGTAAGATTACTTTGTTTAATATAAAGTTGTTCTTTTTTGATGTTTTTCATGGTCGTTCCCTCCTGTCAGACTGAATATAAAAATGTTTAGTAAAAGTATAACACAAGTATGAAAAAATGTACAAAAAATACTGTGCAAATCGTGTCGAATAGTGGTATAATTGTAACATGCAAATCGTGTGTGTTTGCGCAATATTATTTAGGAAAGTGGGGCACGAAAATGGGTCTGAAAACATTTATCGGTGGCGTTCATCCT
>CAYMYV010000189.1:0-4231 GCA_964394775.1 uncultured Lachnobacterium sp.
AAAAAGAATTATTAGAAATCATAGACAAAGTCATTGCGGAAGGCCCATATAAGCCAGAATGGGATTCTTTGATGGAAGCGCCTGTACCAAAGTGGTTTAAGGAGCAGAAATTGGGCATTTTTGTGCATTGGGGATTGTACAGCGTGCCAGCGAATTCCAATGAATGGTATTCGCGCAACATGTACATAAAAGGAATGCCGGCTTACGAGCATCACATCAAAACCTATGGCCCACAGAAGGATTTTGGATACAAGGATTTCATTCCTATGTTTACCGCAGAAGGCTTTAATCCAAAGGAATGGTTGGATTTGTTTGCGGCAGCGGGAGCGGGATATGTGTTCCCGGTAGCGGAGCACCATGACGGATTCCAGATGTATAATAGCGAGCTGTCCGATTGGAACGTGGTAAAAATGGGGCCACATCGCGACATTTTAGGCGACCTGAAGAAAGAAGCAGAGAACCACGGAGTAGTATTCTGTACCTCCTCTCACCGTGCAGAGCATTGGTTTTTCATGGGTCATGGAAAGGAATTTGACAGTGACGTAAAGGATCCTATGAAAAAGGGTGATTTTTACTGGCCTGCAATGGAGGAGCCGGATAATCAGGATTTGTTTAGCAAGCCATATCCGACAGAGGAATACTTAAACGACTGGATGGCAAGAACTGCAGAACTGATTTTAAATTATCAGCCAAAGTTATTGTATTTTGACTGGTGGCTGCAGCATCAGGCGTTTAAACCATATCTGAAAAAATTAGCAGCGTTCTATTACAACTGCGGTAAGAAGTGGGGCGAGGATGTTCTCATCTGTTACAAGCACGATGCAATGGCGTTTGGAAGCGGCATCATAGAAGTAGAGCGTGGCGGATTTGCAGAAGCAAAGCCTTACAATTGGCAGACAGATACAGCGGTAGCCCATAACTCATGGTGCTATACCGACACCTTGGATTATAAGAGTAGTCAGGACATCGTTTGGAATTTGATAGATGTAGTAAGTAAAAACGGAAACCTCCTGCTCAATGTAGGGCCAAAGGGAGACGGAAGCATTCCGGACGGCGATAGAAAAATCCTAGAAGATTTGGCAGCCTGGATGGCTGTGAATAAGGAAGCAATCATCGGAGCAAAGACCTGGCGTAAATCTCAGGAAGGCCCAACCCGCTCGGCAGAGGGACAGTTCCAGGCGCAGGCAACCGATTATACCAGCGCAGACTTTAGATTTACCGCAAATCATGGGGCAATCTATGCAATTTGCATGAAATGTCCGGAGGACGGCAGATTTACCATCAAGGCATTGGCAGACAGCCCGGATCAGAACGTACCGGAATTCCATGGAATTATTGAAGATGTTCAGATTCTCGGATTTGAAGGAAAAGTAAAGGGTTGGAGCAAAGATGCAGAAGGTCTTCATGTGGAGGCTTCGGAAGTTAAGAGCGACTTCCCTGTCGTACTCAAGGTTGTGACAGAGTAAAATATGAAGTTAGTTGATTTCTGTTTTAAAAGTATGAAATGGTGGAACTAAGATTAGTGATAATAAAAGATGATAAATGCTGCGCCCTAAAATAGAAGTGGGATAAATATGTGGCATGGGAAAGGATTACATAGTATGTACGAAAAGATATGGAATCAAAGCAAAATCGCCTATGGCGGCGACTATAACCCGGAGCAGTGGGATGAAGCGACATGGGAAGAGGATATGCGTCTGTTTAAGCTGGCACATATCGACACGGTAACACTTAATGTGTTTTCCTGGGCAGCTTTACAGCCTTCAGAGGATGAATACAACTTTGAAAAACTGGACCGTATCATGAAGCTGGTCCATGACAATGGATTAAAGGTAGTGCTTGCTACATCAACAGCAGCCCACCCGGCATGGATGGCAAGAAAATACCCGGAAATTCTCCGTACAGAAGGGGATGGCAAAAAGCGTAAATTTGGCAGCCGTCACAACTCCTGTCCAAACAGTCCGATTTATCGTAAATATTCGGTAGCGTTAGCCGATAAATTGGCAGAGCGTTATAAGGATTACGACAATATCATCGCATGGCATATTTCCAACGAATATGGCGGTGAATGTTATTGCGAGAATTGTGAGAATGCCTTCCGTGTATGGTTAAAGGACCGCTATAAAACCATTGATAACTTAAACCGTGCCTGGAATACAGCATTTTGGTCTCATACCTTTTACGATTGGGATGAGGTCGTACCGGCCAGCTATTTAAGCGAGCACTGGGGATGGGAGCGTACTACCTTCCAGGGAATATCTTTGGATTACAGACGCTTCAACTCCGACAGTATCTTAGATTGCTACAAGCTGGAATATGATGCAGTAAAGAAGCACACCCCGGAGATTCCTGTAACTACCAACTTCATGGAGTTCTATAAGCCACTCGATTATCAGAAATGGGCAAAGCATCTGGATTTTGTATCATGGGACAGCTATCCGGGACTAGACGCTACACCTGCAAAGATGGCATTAAACCACGAGCTTATGCGAGGCTTAAAGGATGGAAAGCCATTCATCCTTATGGAACAGACACCAAGTGTCACCAACTGGCATCCATATAATTCGCTAAAGCGTCCGGGAGTCATGCGTCTGTGGAGCTATCAGGCAGTGGCACACGGCTCTGATTCCGTGATGTTCTTCCAGATGAGAAGAAGCATCGGTGCCTGTGAGAAATACCATGGTGCCATCATCGACCATGCAGGACATGAGAATACAAGGGTATTCCGCGAGGCTGCGGCCCTTGGTGCAGAGCTTGCGCATATCGGCGACAAGATATTGGGAAGTAGAATCGCATCGGATATCGGTATCCTGTTTGACTGGGAAAACTGGTGGGCAATCGAATATTCTGCAGGTCCAAGTGTATTATTAAAATACCATGAGGAGGTCCAGAAATATTATGATGCACTTCATGAGAAGAATATCCCGGCGGATGTGATTGCTGTTGATGCGGATTTTGAAAAATACAAGGTAATTATCGCCCCGGTTCTATATATGGTAAAACCAGGTGTAGACGAGAAGCTGCGCCGGTTTGTAAAAAATGGCGGAACACTCATTACTACCTTCTTTAGTGGTTATGTGGATGAAAGCGATTTGGTGACCGTTGGAGGATATCCGGGCAAGCTTCGTGATATCTTAGGAATCTGGGTAGAAGAAAGCGACGCCCTTCCTGAGGGTACGGTAAATCATTTTACATGGGAAGGGGACAGACACGAGGCAGGACTTTTGTGTGACCTGCTCCATTCAGAGGGTGCCGAGGTGCTGGCAACCTATGAAGAGGATTTCTATGCAGGAATGCCGGTGCTGACCAGAAATAAATTTGGCGAAGGATATGCTTATTATGCAGCAGCACGCTTTGATGCGGCAGGATACGAAAAGCTGTTAAATAAGGTATGTGCAGATAACAACATCAAGGGTGTAATGACTACACCGGATGGAGTAGAAGCCACACTTCGTGAAAATAAGGATAAAAAATATCTGTTTTTATTGAATCATGCAGCTGATACCAAGACGGTGATTGCTGAGGCTGATTATTTTGATTTGCTCAGCGGAAAAGCAATTCGTAAAGGCGAAGAAATGGTATTAAACAAGACAGATGTTATGATTTTGGAGATAAGATAAATGAAAGCACTTCGTGCGATTTTTAAGAAAATTGGGTTTGGAAGAACAAAAATCAGACGGCAGATGCATATGGTGTATGCCCTGGCATTGTTGATTCCGCTTACCATTGTTGGCAGTATGCTGCTGACCTTTGCCAATCAGGTGTTAAATGACCATTACATCGAGCTGCTGGAATCTGATAACAGACGTGTAAAATCGCTTTTAAACGAGATAACAACGCAGGCATACAGCCTCTCTTCGGATATCAGTACGGACTCAGCACTTAAAAAACTGCTGTCTCAGCAATACAGCAACAGCAGTGATTTTGTAACGGCGGCAAATGAATACAAGGAACTGGATGGAATTGTATACAACAGTGACGAGATTCAGGGGGTTTACATCTATACAGATAACCCAACGGTAAAGAATTATAAGCAGTATCACATTGTAACGGAGGAGATTGCACAGGCGGACTGGTACCGGGAAGCATTGGAACAACCCCAGGCGTTTTGGGCGCCGATTGATGGCCCGGATGACCAGGCACATGATAATCTGTCGATTATAAAACAGATTGTATTATCTGACTCTCCATACAAGGCAGTTGTGGTGGTCAGAATCAGTGACAGCTATAT
>CAYMYV010000190.1:0-4197 GCA_964394775.1 uncultured Lachnobacterium sp.
ATCAAAAGAATTGCCGCCTTTTGAAGCCCGTTGTAGGATTCACTCATGTTTTACTCCCAATCTTCATTGAGCCAGTTACGCAACAATTGCGCAACCGCTTCTGGATTTTCGTCCACGAATTTTTCAATCATAAGTCTTACATCAGACTTCTCATTATATCCAATATCTTCCAATTGCTCCTGTGAAGCAACGCCTGTAGCCTCTAATAATGTTTCAACAGATAATTCCGGTTCCAGTTCTTCTTCCTGCTTCTGTGTTCTTGTGCTGCGGAATACTACATATCCGAGAAGTACGAAAATAAGAACTGCAATCAGAATCTGTGCATAATCTGCGAAGCTTCTTCCATCGTCTGATTCTTCTACAAACCAAGGCTCTTCATAACAAACGAATGTAATATTGTTTGCCGAAAAACCGGTTGCATCTGCAATCATCTGTACATAAATATCATCACCGGCAACAATATTTGTATTACTATGAGTCGCTTTAAACTCCTCGAAGGTCATATCGTCCAACTGACCGGATGCACGAAGAAGTGCCTCATCATATTTAATATATCTGGTTGCAACAACGGTAATAGAGCTATCGTCGTATTCCACTTTTCCACCATTATTGGTAATGGTAGTGACAATTTCATCATACTCATAAATGGTATCCGATTCCGCAATAACGGTATATGTAGATTCGCCATCTTCAAATACATATGTGGTATCATCATTGGTATCTGTGCCAGGCACTCCGCCACTGGTTCCTGCTGTCGATTCATAATCATACAGCGACTGGGAGGTGATTGCCCCGCCTGTCATACCACTTGGAATACCAAGCTCCTTCTTCTGTGTAATTGTAGAATCGAAATTAACAATCATGTTCAAGGCAACTTCTACATTTGAAAACAGCTTAGAATCAACCAAAATATCCTTAATATCTTCTTTTACCATATTCTCTACTTTTTGCTGATAAGACAGCTGTGTAGAAACAACACCTATCGTCTTATCCTGGTCCGCACCGGAAAAAAGAAGATTCATATTATTATCTGTAATTGTAATCCCCTCTGTAGAATCATTACCGAGCTGTGTTGCAATAAATTGAGCAAGCGCATATGCCTGATCCGAATCCATATCATCACTCAACACCAGGTTAACTGCCGCTGTTGCCTGCTCTTCTCGCGAAAGAATTGTACCGTCATCTTCAGGAATTGTAATATCAATAGTACAGCTTTTTACATTTTCAAAGTTCTCAATATGAGCCTTGAATTTCTTCTCCAAATAATCTGCATATAACTTCTCTGTGTCAGCCTGCGTCTGCGTAAAGCTTCCTGTTATAACATTATTAATACTATATGGTTCTGAAGCAAAATCATTGGTTGCAAGCAGCATGCAGGCGTCTGCTTCATCCTCTTCTGAGACCCTAAAGATCAGACCGCCACTTATCGTGTCATATGTAATTGTTCCATCCGCGTCAAGAATCTCCCTGATATTGGCAGCTTCTGTGTAATCCTCACACTGATATAAAACTGTCATTTTTGGTGTTGACATAACAACCGCTAATATGACAAGTGCAATGATTACAACGCCAATGGCACTGGCAATCATAATTCGTTGTTTATTATTAAACTTTTTCCACCATTCTAGAACCTTATCTAGAATCTGTTTCACTTGTTCTGGCATTTTTAAATCCCCTTAAATTAAATCTGCATATTCATAATCTCTTTATATGCATCAATCACCTTATCTCTTACTGCTACTGTATACTGCAGCGCAACATTTGCCTTCGTCTGGGCAATCAATAAGTCATGTGTATTTTCCGATTCGCCAAGTGCGAATTCAATTTCTGCCTGTTCTGCATAATTCTGCAAAGCGTTGGTCTCTTCCAACGAAGCAATCATACCGTCTAATATAGAACTAAAATCACCGCTCTCCACATTTGAAGCGCCAGTCAAGGAAGAAAGGGTATCATTATATGCAGAGTATATGGTTGTAATATCCTCATCTGACAAATTAGATAAATTTGACAGGCTTGAAGTATTGGTAAGCCCAGATAAACTGGTAATTGCATTTAAGCTTGAAAGATCCATATATCAATCACTCCTTTACTGACCAATTGACAATCCGGTAACCGCCATGCTCTTACTTGCATCAAACGCTGTTGCATTTGCTTCATAAGAACGAGTGGCATCAATTAAGTTTGTCATCTCGGTTACTGTATTTACGTTTGGATATGATACATATCCGTTTTCATCCGCATCCGGATTAGAAGGGTCGTATTCCATAATAAAATCGGTTGTATAATCCTCGGTTACTTTGCTAACCTTAACCCCATTACCAATTGCTCTATTTCTATAGTGATTATAGTATTCATTAAATGGTGTAACGGTCTTCTCTTCAAAAGTAACAATCTTACGACGATAAGGGCCGCCGCTCTCCGTAGAGGTTGTGTTAACATTTGCAATATTCTCTGCAATAATATCTGTACGATAACGCTGTGCTGTCATGCCTGTGGCACTAATATCAAATGACTGAAATAATCCCATACTCTTATCTCCTTTCCATTACACTATTTAAGAACTGTCTGAAGTCTTGTAAATTCCGATGTGATACTTGTGGTAAGAGCCTGATATTTAATCTGTTCTGAAGCAAGCTCTACCTGTTCTGTATCAATATCTACATTATTTCCATCTAAACGATAGGAATAATTTGCAGCATCTGTATAAACCTGTGGATTTAACTCCGTAAGGTCAACCTGCATAACCTTCTGATCTAAGCTTGTATATTTGTATTTGCTAAGCTCCTGCTGTAAAGCGGCCTGAAAATCAATATCCTGTCTCTTATATCCCGGCGTATCTGCGTTTGCAATATTATTCGCAATCAAGGTCTCTCTCGTCCAGCTTGCATCTGCAGCCTTGTCTAAGATATTAATATAATCAAATGCACTCGTTGAAATCATAAAATCTCCCTCCTCATACAATATGGGTAGCATAATGCTATTCTATTACATCATAATTATTATAAAATAATCCGCCAAAAACTCAACCCATTTTGTGGTATTTTGTATATTTTTGTCGAAATTTGCCACATGGCAAATCATACAACATCTAGTAGTTATATGACAAATCCCCCACAAATTCAAGAAAAAGGTAAAAAAAGAGCTTACTATAAAGTAAGCCCTCTATTCGCCGTCCGTGGTATTATTTTACATAATTTTGTACATAATGCACAAAATGTAGATTATCGCTCTTTGCGAAGCCTCTCAATCTCATCGAAAATAACATCATTTACAACTCTGATATAAGTCCCTTTCATACCAGAAGAACGTGATTCAATTACGCCTGCACTCTCGAATTTGCGGAGTGCATTTACAATCACAGAACGTGTAATACCTACACGGTCTGCAATACGACTGGCAACAAGAATTCCTTCCTTGCCGTCTAACTCTTCAAAAATATGAATAATTGCTTCCAACTCTGAGAATGACAATGTGCTGATGGCAGATTTCACAATCGCCACCTTGCGCTGTTCTTCTGCGTTCTCTTCATTTACAGAACGCATCATTTCCAAGCCCACCACCGTTGTTCCATATTCTGTCAGAATAATATCATCAATATCATATTCTCTATCACTACGATATTCAAACAGGGTTCCTAAACGTTCACCGGCAATATCAATTGGTGTAATAATCGCACGATATTTACGTGAACCTTCGCCAAATCCCAGTGTTTCTAAATTCACATTCTCCTTGGTAGATAAAATCCCAAGCAGACGTTCATTCAAAACCGGATCAATAAAACCGCCTACTTCATCCACAATCAATTCCTTAATAACATCTACGCCTGTGCAGACACTTGAGCCTAATACCTTGCCCTTCTTACTAATCACAAGAATATCTGATTCCAAAATACCTGTAAGAACCTCGCATATGTCATTAAACACTACCTTTGTAGAGCTATTATTGTGAAGAAGCTTATTAATTTTTCTGGTCTTATCCAAAAGCTGGACACTCATTTGGTTTCCTCCCATACATTCCATGTACTTAACGTATATATGTGATTTTAGCACAATTTTTCTGACAATTCAACCAAACTTGCGAAATTGATTTATTTTTTATCCAATACACAGCCACATTGTTCATCAGAACACACTGTCTTATTTCCTTTGGAAATCATATATTTTCCACAGCGTGGACATTTCTCATTGGTTGGCATTC
>CAYMYV010000191.1:0-4193 GCA_964394775.1 uncultured Lachnobacterium sp.
ATGCACCTTTTGACACCCGAATCCTATAAGGAAAAAAGAGCCTGTCGAAAATGACAGGCTCTTTAGGGGAGAGTATAAAAAAGAAATTAAAATCGATAATACATAACCGCACCGTGAGGTGGCAATTCACTCGTTAATGCTTTAGCATTCGCATCCATGCTTTCCTCTGACCAGATTTCGGTCATACTCCTGCATTCTGCCGGGAAAACACCCTCCTTGTACATTGCAGTGCATTCCTCTAATGACACTTCTACGGTCTTCGCTTCGTTGGTCAGGTTAAACAATGCAACATAGCTTTCCTGTGTTTTTGGATTTACAGAACACCATACACACTTTTCGGCATCACGATACACCTGTTTTGAAACGAAATCACCATTCAACAGCTTCAAAAGCTTCTCATTGGTCAAAAGGGAAAGCGTCCATTCATCCATAAGCGTCATCTCTGCACCCAGCATAAGAGGAGAGCCGAAGATGCACCACAAGGTCATCATGGTCTTCTGTTCCTCTTTGGTAAACAGGCAGTCTCTGTCTGCATTAAAATGCTTTCCGACTCTGCCAAGAGGCAACATGTCGCAGTCCGGATAACAGCCACAGGATACGTGGTTCTGCCATTTTTCACAACGGTCAAACATATAATTTAAGGTGTCCCAGTTATCCCAGAAATCATCGGTAATACGCCACATATTTGCATATTTTTCATAATGCCAAGCCTCTTCAATAAGGGCTGGCCCCGGTGATAAGCTAAGCACGATTGGTCTTCCGGACTTTATAATCGCTTTGTGAAGCATTTCGATTTCATGGCGTGCAGAATACTGACGTTCTCTGTATAGATTCGTGTTACAGATATCGTCACACTTGATATAATCTACGCCCCAGGATGCATAAAGCTCAATAATGGAATCATAATACTTCTGTCCTGCTTCTGTAGGTCTTACACCATACATATCCGGATTCCATCCGCAGATAGAGGATGGATCTGCTACCATATCTGCAGTTACGTTGCTTCCTAAGATTGGCAGATGCTGCTCTGCTGCACTTCTTGGAATACCACGCATAATATGAATACCAAACTTCAAGCCCATCTCATGAATCTTGTCTGCCAATGGCTTAAAGCCTGCACCGTTAGCAGAAGATGGGAACTTGTCCGGACATGGGAAAAGACGTCCATATCCATCCATCTCATTTTTTCCAAATGGAATATACTGGAACTTATCACGCATGCTGGCGGTGTTGTAAGCGTACCACTGAATATCAACAACAATATATTCCCAGCCATATTCCTTCAAATGCTCTGCCATATATTTGGCATTGGCTAATACCTCTGCTTCTGAAACATTGGTATCGTAATAATCATAACTATTCCATCCCATAGGAGGACGAGTCGCAAAACTATTTTTATTCATTTGCTTGCTCCTTATATTCATTCACCTTGGTAACGAACTGCCCATGCGCTCTGGTTGTCTCCAACGCCTGTGATGCACATGGTTGGGTTTCCCACTTCATCATTCAGCTGAATAATCACTCCCTCATAGGTCACATTATTTGCAGTCATTATAATTCGACTATCATTTTCTAAACGATATGTGCCTATCACCTTATTGGACAGGACCATATCCTTGTTTGCATAATTCTGACTCTTGTGCTTGATGATACGTCCATCTCTGGTGAACTCCACCTTCGTTGGACGATGAATCTCATTGGAAATATCTAACCCATGCTCCACCAGATAATAGGTGCCGCACACCTCTGCCTCATGATAATTCTTAGGACACAGCATTTCCCCTTCTGTTGCAAAAGGACATACTGTTAACCAGCCGTTTGCCGTTCTAAACAACTGATGTACGCGTGGTTCATGCATTTCTGAGCCAACATCAAAGCGCTGATGATATACCACATACATTTTCTCATCCGCATCCTTAAAAACCGAATTATGTCCCGGTGATTTATAACCATATTCCATACTTGGAAAATAATAGTTGCCAATCAGCTTCAATCCATATGGTTCATGGTGCTTCACTCTTGTGAAGGTCTTGCCATACATATCTACATATGGCCCATCCACCCTCTTAGAGCGAAACATTCTAATCTGATATCCACCATCACTCGACAACCAGCCAAAGGATACAAAGAGATAGTAATAATCTGATACATCATCATATAAAATAAATGGGCCTTCGATGGATTTGTGTCCTCCACCTAACAGCTTCTTACCGAAATACGCATCCACCTGATTCTTCTTATCATCCTTTGGATGAATTGGATATCCGGTCTTCTCATCAATCTCTATCAGGAAAATGCCACCTGACCAGGAGCCATACACCATCCAAAGTCTGCCCTCCCTGTCATGCACTAAATTAGGATCAATACAATTCGGCCAGCTAAGGTTGTTATAATGCCCATTTTTCTTCAAGTATTTGCTTATATCTACTTCCTTACCTAAAATATCGTAAAGATTCGTCTTCTCCACAGTATCTGCTTCAAAGCCAGAGCATAGTAGGGTGTCCACATAGGTATAAGGTCCTTTTGCGTTATCTGCAACCGCCATGCAGATGCTGGATTTGATGTAAGAGCCTGATACACAAAAATACATCACATATTTCTTTAAATATGGGTTATACGATACATCCGGTGCCCATACAGCATAGTTCCTGTCATTGAATTTTCCACAAAAATCAAAGACCTTCTTCTCCTCGTCGAATAAGCCTTCAAACAAAGGATTCTGCGGTCCAACTCCATTCGCAAGCATCTCCCAGTAACGCAAATCCTTGGAGGTTGCCGCTGCCATATGTGACCCAAAAATGTAATAGCTTCCGTCCTTATCCACAAACACCGCCGGATCATGAACCGGTGTATTGCTGTGGAAACCACCTTTTTTCATAACCTTAACCCCTTTATCCCACACGAATTTTATAATTTCATAAACTATTTTAACTTTTCTTAAATTATAAACCTTCTTTGTTGAATATGCAACAAGTTTTGTCAGAAAACACGCGATTTTTGAAGATTTTTTCTATAATTAATTTGAGTTACTTTGTTGACTATGAACATATTTTTTCTTATAATGTTAAGTAGTTTAATAAAATATAAACTAAACCGAAAGGGGAACAAGACCATGTTACACATTACGTCTCTTACAGAGGGACTTGAGATATTCAAAGCGCTTGGTTCTGAAGTTCGTATTGAAATTATCAACATCCTGCTGGAAAACAACAACATTAGCATGAACGAACTGGCTTCTCGCCTGAACATTACCAATGGCGCTCTTACCAGCCATATTAAGAAATTAGAAAGCAGCGGTCTGATTACCACCTCCAGTGAATCTGCCGGACATGGCAACCAGAAGATTTGTTCCGTTCATCTTGACAAGATTCTTATCGACCTGGAAAAGGAAGAAGGCTTCGCAAACGTATACAATACCGAATTATCTGTAGGACATTATTCAAAATTTGATATCTGCCCTACCTGTGGTCTTGCTTCTGCAAAGCATTTAATCGGTGAGGTTGATGATGCTCGTTATTTCGAGCATCCTGACCGCTATAATGCAGAGATTCTCTGGTTCACAAAAGGATATGTGGAATATGTAATTCCGAACTTCATTCCTTCCTACCAGAAAATCACACAGATTACCATTTCTGCGGAGTTAAGCTCCGAGGCACCGGGAATCAACAACGTATGGCCATCCGATATCAGCTTCTATTTAAACGATACCTGCATCGGTATTTGGACATCCCCTGGTGATTTCGGTGATGTAAAGGGTCTTTTCACACCAGACTGGTGGTATCCAAACTGGAACCAGTACGGATTATTAAAGCTTCTGGTTATTAACCAGAAAGGCACCTTCATCGATGGTCTTAAGATTTCGGATGTTACCATCGACAGCTTCAACTTTGACTACCGTAGCAACATCCGTTTCAGGATGTCAGTAGATGACGATGCGGCTCATGTGGGTGGTCTTACCATCTTCGGTAAGTCCTTCGGTAACTACGGACAGGATATTAAGGTGAGCATCAACTATGCACCTATAGCAGGAACTGAATAAATATCGTGCACCATTTAAATAGTGAATACCAAGGGCTGTTGCAGAATGCAAGACAATAAATTGCATTGGGCGCAGCCCTATCTTTATACCGGCACAAGAGGATTTGCTACTTCAATGAACAAAATATTGAATTTCTAAGAAGTGTATTCTTACT
>CAYMYV010000192.1:0-4159 GCA_964394775.1 uncultured Lachnobacterium sp.
CATTTCTGACATTCTTTGAAACCTCCTCAATAATATTATTTGGGGTTGAAGCCCCTGCGGTAATACCTACGTTATTGATGGACTTCAGCAACTGATAATCCATATCCCTACTCGTTTGTATGTAGTAAGTATTTGCACATTCTTTTTTACATATTTCAAATAACTTCTGCGTATTAGAACTGTTCCTATCTCCGATAACAATCATTGCATCCACATCTTTTGCAATGCTTCCTGCTTCCGTCTGACGTTCCTCAGTTGCATTGCAGATAGTATTTAAAACACATATATCATAACCTTTTTCGCAGATAATTTCAACTAATTCTTGAAATTTATTGTAATTAAATGTCGTTTGAGAAACGACACAGATTTTTTTATCCTTTGGAAGATTTAATTCCTTCGCTTCCTCTATTGATTCAATGATAGAAACAGCGTTTCCATTCACCCATCCACGAATCCCACAAACCTCCGGATGCTTTGAATTTCCAACGATTACAATGTATTCTCCTGCAGCACTGTGTTCGTCTACCAGTCGATGAATTTTGCGGACAAACGGACAGGTTGCATCAATCACCGTAAAGCCATAGCCCTGCATTTCTTCATATTCCGAGCGGCTGATTCCATGAGAACGTACAATAATGCGCCCCTTTGGAAGCTTAGAAAGCTCACCAAGTTCTTTTACAAGCTTAACTCCCTTGCTTTCAAAATCCTTTACCACTTCATCATTGTGAATAATCGGCCCATAGGTATAAATTGGTTCACTTGATTTCTCAACCTCCTCATACACCATATTTACCGCTCTTTTTACGCCAAAACAGAAGCCTGCACTTTTTGCCAATACAACGTTCATACTATTTTGCTCTTTCTATAATTTCTTTCATTGCTGCAACTACACCCTCAATATCTAATTCTGAGGTATCTAATTCTACTGCATCATCCGCTTTCTTAAGTGGGGATGTTTCTCTGTTCATATCACGGTAATCACGTTCAATAATGTCTTTTTCAATTTCCGCCAGATTGCATTCAACTCCCTTTGCTGTCAATTCATCAAAACGACGTTTTGCACGGATTTGTGAGCTTGCTGTCATATAAATCTTTACATCTGCATTTGGAAGCACAACTGTACCAATATCACGTCCATCCATAATAACATCCGTGGTTTCTGCCAGATTATGCTGCAATTCCACCATTTTATTACGAACAACCGGGTATACACTTGTCACAGAAGCCATTTTACCAACTTCTTCCTTACGGATGACTTCGGATACGTTTTCACCATTCAGCCATACATTCTGCACGCCATCCTCATACGTGATAGATACATCTACATTTGGGCAAGCTGCCGAAATCGCAGCTTCGTCACTTACATCAATATTATTTGTCAAAAAATAAAATGCCATAGCACGGTACATCGCACCTGTATCTACATATACAAAGCCTAATTCCTTTGCAAGTTTTTTTGCGATTGTACTCTTTCCGGCACCTGCCGGTCCATCAATTGCAATATTAAAGCTCATCCTTTACTCTCCTTATTCTATACTATTTCCTGCCAAATATCCTGTTGACCAGGCAATCTGCAAATTAAAGCCGCCTGTCATGGCATCTACATCTAGCACTTCACCGCAGATATACAGATTCTTTGTCTTTTTGGATTCCATCGTAGACGGATTCACATCTTTTACAGATATACCGCCCTTTGTAATAATAGCTTCATTCCATCCTCGCAGTCCTGTAATGGTAATTGGTAATGCTTTTAACAGATTTACCAGACTTCTACGCTCTTCCTTCGAAATCTCATTGACCTTTTTCTCCGGGTCAATGCCACTTAGTTCGATAATAACAGGAACCATTTTCCCTGGTAATAGCTTTTGAATGGAATTCTTATATTGCTTATTCTTCGCTTCATCAAACTCTCTCAAAATACGCTTATCCAGAGTTTCCACATCAAGCGCTGGTTTTAAATCGATATAAGCAATCGGCTTTTCCTTAAACCATTCCGGCTTCATTGCTGCACTGGCAGACAAAATCATTGGCCCACTTACCCCAAAATGGGTAAAGAGCATTTCTCCAAAATCTTCATACAGGATTTTCCTGCCATTTACAATCTTGATTGAAACATTCTTCAAGGAAAGACCCTGCAATTCACGCACCCAATCCTCTTTCGTTTCAAACGGAACTAATGAGGGCGTAGGCTCCACAATCTTATGATTCAACTGTTCTGCAAAACGGTATCCATCTCCCGTTGCCCCTGTAGATGGGTATGAAATTCCGCCTGTAGCAAGCACAACTGCGTCCGCCTGTAAGCGTTCGCCGCTTTCCAAGACTACGCCGGCCACCGCAGAGACTGAATTTACCTGCTTATCCGTATTTGTTATTACATCGGCATTTACCGCAGCATGACTTGTCAGGATTTCTCGCACCTTGCTATATAGCTTCACCTCTACACCGACATCCTTCAACGCCTTCGACAGAGTTGCAATGACATCTGACGAGTGGTCTGATACAGGGAATACACGATTTCCACGTTCAATTTTGGTGCGAAGACCATAGCCTTCAAAGAATTCGACCACCTGGTCGTTGGTATAAGAATAAAATGCACTATATAAAAATTTGGGATTACTGCAGACATTTTTAAAAAGCTCTTCCATATCACTGGCATTGGTAATATTACAACGTCCTTTTCCGGTGATATAAAGCTTTTTCCCAAGCTTTTCATTCTGTTCTAGCAGAGTAACCTTATGCCCATTCTTTGCTGCAAAATAGGCTGCAAACATGCCTGCTGGCCCTCCACCGATGACAATCACTTTGCTCATTGTTTAATCCTCTAATTTTGCATAATGAATCTTAATAGAATCATCAATATAGTCAATTTCATCATTTTCATAAACCTGATACTCATCCCAGATTTCTTCTAACATGGTAAGCGTCTTTGCTACTTCCTTTTGTTTTTTCATACACAAGGCTACAATCAATGCATTGATTACACTAAGCGGTGCCACGAGAGAATCTACAATAGATGCCATATCACTGTCAGCAATCAAATTGCAGGAAGAATAGAGATTCATTGGCGAATGAACACTATCTGTAATGGTAATAACCTTTGCATTTCTATTATTAGCAAATTCTAACGCTTTTAAGGTTCTCATAGAGTATCTCGGGAAGCTGATTCCAATAATAACATCATCCTCATCTATGCGAACCATCTGCTCAAATATCTCGCTGGCACTGTTGGTATGAAGAAGTCTTACATTATCAAACATGAGATTTAAGTAAAATGACAAAAAGCTCGCAAGTGGCGCACAGCTGCGAATCCCTACAATATAGATATTTTTTGCAGCCAAAATAGTATCAACTGCCAGTTCAAATGCATTATGGTCAATCTTCTCCAATGTGGTTTTTAGCTTGTCCGCATCGGATTGTAATACTGATTCCAAAATCTTAGACTGACTGATTCTTCCATAGGTTACTTCCATGCGCTGTACAGAATTTAACTTATTACGAACCAATTCTTCTAGAGCCTTTTGAAATTCCGGATACCCTTTATACCCAAGACTCATTGCAAAACGTACAACCGTAGATTCGCTTACGCCTACGGTATCGCCCATTTTCGCCGCAGTAAGGAATACTGCCTTATCATAGTTATCTGTGATATATGCAGCAAGAAGCTTCTGTCCCTTACTCATGGAACTATATTTGCTATTAATGCGATTTAATAAATCATTTGTGTTTGCCATAACATTCTCCATTTTCAAATTTAAACTCGCTTAAAACGTAAGCAAGATTAATTATAACAGACCACAGATTTTTTACAACGAAAAAATTGCAGGAAATAATGCAAAATTAATATAAAAAATGCAGGGCTGTTGCCGAAGTGTATTGTCAAGTAAAATGTAATAAGCCATGCGATTGTCTGAGGCGCTGTTTTGCACCTGGTTTTCGCATGGCTTATTTAATATCAAATATACACATTGGGCAACAGCCCCGCAATTCTTATACCGGATAAGCTCCATTCTCTGTATCTGCAACTTTAGCATCTATACCTGTCTGCTGAGCTTCACGATATTTGAAGAAGTCCATTGCAACCTGTGGGAAGAGAGCATATGATAATACATCCTCGTCCTGCTGTTTGTACTGTGCCATTTCTGCTTCTAATTTATCTAAT
>CAYMYV010000193.1:0-4135 GCA_964394775.1 uncultured Lachnobacterium sp.
GCAACTCTTATTGAGTCTTTGCAACTCTTATTGAGTTTTTGCAATTCTTATTGAGCTTTTGCAACTCTTATTGAGCCTTTGTAACTCCTTATTGGGTTTTTGCAACTCTTATTGAGTTTTGCAACTCTTATTGGGTTTTTGCAATTCTTATTGAGTCTTTGCAACTCTTATTGAGCTTTTGTAACTCCTTATTGAGTTTTTGCAACTCTTATTGGGTCTTTGCAACTCCTATTGAGTTTTTGCAACTCTTATTGAGCTTTTGCAACTCTTATTGGGTTTTTGCAACTCCTATTGAGTCTTTGCAACTCTTATTGGGTCTTTAGAACGCTAGTTGTGCTTTTTTGAATTTGAAATCGTGGAGGTGTGGGTATATATATAATATTTCATTTGTGATACCCAGACTTGTGCGATATTTTGTGCTGAAAAGCTAAAAGGAAGGCTCTCTTGGGTATACATATTTTTTTTCTACATAATACCCACAAAAAGGGGAAATTAATGGGTATGGAAGAATGTTTTTTCTAATATACCCACGGACCTATGAAATACACGATTTCAAATGGAAATTGGGTGTAGCAAAGAAGTTTTAACTTCTACACCCAAGAGCGAGCTATTCGCACAAAAAAAGCCTCGCCCTTATAAAAGGACGAGGCTATAAGCTCGTGATACCACCTTTTTTCATAGACAATTCACATTGTCTACCTCTGTAAGTGTCCGACAACACTCCGGCGCTTGTAACGTGCGCTACTACGTTGCAGCCTACTTAGATTCGATATACATAATCCGTTCGGTGCAAAGCTCAAGGATGTATTCCAAATCTGTTTCTCACGCGCCTCTCATCAACCGGCTACTTTCTGTGTGTTTCACAAAATTGTACTTGTTCCCGTCACAGCCTTTGAATGCTTCAATTAGGTGTATTATAGCCACGGATATACTGGATTGTCAACTGATTTTTCCAAAGTATTTTGCGGATTCCTCAATTCGTATCAGGGAAAGTTCTAATATGGATTTTGCGGATTCCTCAATTCGTATCAGGGAAAGTTCTAATATGTATTTTGCCGATTCCACAATCCGTATCCAGGAAGCCCTAACATGTATTTTGCTTCTTCAAGAAGAAGTCTGATTGCGTCGACCCCAATACCAGCATGCACTTCCAATAAAAATCGGTATTTCACATATTGTAAGTAAAAGCGCGGTCGAGAACAGGTTGAATACTGTGTAACCCAAAAGCGTTACTATAAGATAAGCATAAGCTGCAAGGAGGATAAAATATACAATCCATCCCAAAATAAGGAGCACCTGTAGAGGCTTTGTAACTACAACAGAAGTCTTTCGAAAACTATACCATGTGTAAATAAACATAAGAACGGCATAGATAAGTGGCAAGAGAAGTAATGTATGCGAAGAGGTAAGGACAAAAGGAAGGAGAGGTACCGGCCAGCATAAGGTCCATATGCACCAATACAGAGCCCTTTTCTTTGCCGAAAGACAAATAATGCTACATGCCAGTATTGGAGGTACAAGTAAAAGGACCGCGTCCGGGGCTATGTAAAATAGTATTAAGCCACCAATAATACTGATTACTAACAGAATATATCCAATTATCTTCTGCTGCGTCAGAGCAGGATTCTTATACACAATTACCTGTGGAGCCGGAGCAGTTGCTTGCTCTTGTGTAAAAGAGCCTCTTCCGGTTAATTCATCCAGTGTAATTTCAAACAAATCGCAAAGCTTTACTAATTTATCCAAGTCAGGGATAGCAGTGTTGTTTTCCCATTTGGAAACGGATTGTCTGGATACGTCAAGATAATCTGCTAAATCTCCCTGGGACATGTTTTTGCTATTGCGGAGCTCGTATATTTTGGTTCCAATGTTCATATGTTGTTTCCTCCTTCAAAAAGATGAATTAATTATGCAAGACAAAAAAGCATTTTTCAATCAATTGGGCTTTAAAATTTAGCAACCAGAGGTTGCAGATAAAGATAATTTCCTTAATTACAATAATGAAGGTATAACACGCATAAAAAAAAGCCTGCTAACTTCATTTGAAGCTGACAGGCTTTTGGTCTGGATATCTGATGCACATAGAGTTAGTTACGCCAACTCTAGGGCAATTTCCATCATCTGAGCAAAATTCACCTGACGTTCTTCTGCAGATAGAGCTTCCCCTGTATAGAGGTGGTCAGAAATGGTTAAGATGCAAAGTGCTTTCTTGCCGGCTTTGGCAGCGTTCATGTAGAGGGCAGCAGCCTCCATTTCTACGCAAAGCACGCCCATTTCTTTCCAACGGTCACGGGCGGTTGGATCTGCATCATAAAATGGGTCAGAGGAAAGAATATTCCCTACAACGACATGCGTGCCTTTTTCGTTTGCGATGTTGATGGCCTTTTGCATCAACTCATAATCCGCGATTGGAGCGAAGCTCCCTTTCAGATTGTACTGGTGTACATAGTTAGAGTTGGTACATGCACCCATACCAATTACGATGTCCATAACCTTAAGCTTGTCTGAGTAAGCGCCGGCGGAGCCGATACGGATAATGTTTTCTACACCATAGAAATTGAATAACTCGTAGGAATAGATGCCGATAGATGGCATACCCATACCAGAGCCCATAACGGAAATCTCTTTTCCCTTGTAGGTGCCGGTGTAACCAAACATGTTACGCACAGAGGTTACAAGTCTTGGATTCTCTAAATAGGTTTCTGCAATGTATTTTGCGCGGAGTGGGTCGCCAGGCATTAGTACTGTTTTTGCAAAATCCCCTTGTTTTGCATTAATATGTGGTGTTGGTGTCATACTCATAGCGGAATTTCCTCTTCTTTTTTAGATTAGTGAATTTTTAATATCTATACGTTACGCATATATATGTACAACATGTTATTATACACGTCTATATCTATTTTATGCCAGAATTGTCCTGTTGAAAAGTCCTAAAAGTCTTTTTTTATTGGCAAAGGGACTTCGTATTCCGAAACATCATTTCCAGAAACTGGGTTCGCCAGTTCTGCATCAATTGCAGGAACCAATTCACTTGCAATCAGTAACCTATCGGGGTATAATATTTTTATTTGATGGTTGTGATGAGTATTGTTTGTATCGTTGGTGGTACTTGCTTACGCAGCTTGCAAGGCTTACATTATAGTAAGAGATAGTTAATTAGGAGGACAGGTAATGGCATTTGATTTTGACAAGTTAAAGGAAAGCATTATAAGCGTAGGAAAAGACGTAGAAGAGTTTGCAAAAGATACATCTAAGCTTGCAAAGCTAAAATACGACATTTATACCAAAGAAGATTTCTTAGAGAAGCAGTATGCGTTACTTGGCAAGGCGTTTTATCAGGCGCATAAGGATGAGGATGTGGAGGAAAAGACCTATTTCCCATCAATTGCGGAGGCGGAAGAGGAGCTTACAAGATTGAATGCGGAGCTGTTAGATGCACAGGGTTCCGTAGAATGTCCAGACTGCGGAGAGAAGCAGTCACAGGAGAACGACTTTTGTGCGAGCTGTGGAGCGGCATTAAAATAAGAGACTTGTGTCTTCTTAAATCTTGACGAAATGCAAAACGCGTGCTAAATTAAATAGCATATAAGAAAACATTTAAAACACATTGAAAAAGAGAGTACATATGAGGAGCTTTTTCAGAGAAACTTCCCTGGTTAGAGAGATTCAAGCCAAGTGGTGCGAGGAAGTAAAGCAAGATATATGGAAGATGGCTTTGGAGTGGCAGTTCTGAACATCACATGTATGTGTGGCGATAAGGACTGACGGGACCGCCTGTTATAGCGGAGGATATCGTTGCATTTGTGCCATGTGGCAAATATGCGTGACGGCATCTACTGAGGCTGTTGCTGAGAGGCTGCAGTGAAAAGAAGTGGTAACACGGGATGATGGCTCGTCTTCTATTATTAAGAAGACGAGCTTTTTTGCGCGAATAAGCAAAGGAGTATTGAGCTTACAAAGCTGTCTGCTCATGAGCGCGAATAAGCAGAGAAAAATGAAAGTGAGGACAAAAACATGAACAAGGGAAAGTATTATATTACCACAGCGATTGCCTATACATCAGGCAAACCACACATTGGTAATACTTATGAAATCATCTTAGCGGACGCAATCGCAAGATACAAACGGGCAGAGG
>CAYMYV010000194.1:0-4060 GCA_964394775.1 uncultured Lachnobacterium sp.
CCCCTCTAGTCCACTTGGGAGAGAAGCAGAAGTGAAGTATCTGCTTCTCTCTTTTTTGAACTTATAGGAAATTGATAGTACAGAATTTATAACACATAAGAAATAGTTATACTACATAATTAATTCGAAAATGTCTCAACGCTTCGAATCTGGCGAACAACCTCTGCAATTCTCTCGTCCTTACAGTTAGGGTAGAATAGCTCTGCAAAGTGTTTTCCGGAAAGAGCGCCTTTTGCCAATTCCTGGTCAAGCTCTTCTAAAATGGAAACCATATCCCGATGTGTTACCTTCTTCACTTCATCTAAGATGCGTTTGTTTCTCTGTTCCGGAACAACACGCTCCTTTGGATATCCGCCACCGCCTGGTGCGCAGAATAATTTTTCAAAGATGTACTGAAGATTCAATTCGCCTCCCCAGCCAAAATTCTCAGCAAATGGAAGAGCAATAGCATTGCCATCATTTACCTGAGAAAACAGGTAGGCATCTAATGGAGATTCAATATGTCCGCAAAGAACCTTAGGGAAGGAGTTGCAGGCAAGCATTGCGCCCTCGCCCGTGCCACAGCCTGTGATAACAAAATCTGCAGCACCGGAGTTAATAAGTACTGCGGTAAGAATGCCAATCTGTACATATGTAAGCTGGTTTGTATCATCTGCGGAATACATTCCGTAGTTATGCACCTCGTGTCCCATTGGCTCCACAACGGATTTTAAAGTGTTGTAAATCAGCTCATTTTTTGCAGCCTGACTGTTTTCATTAATTAATGCGATTTTCATTTTCATATCCTTTCTTAGGCATTGCCTGTAGTTTGTTATAATAACATTGCGTTTGGACAGTGATCCATATCATCAAAGTCCTGGTTTTCTCCAACCATTCCCCAGATGAAGGTATAAGCCTGTGAACCACAGCCTGAGTGGATAGACCAGCTTGGGGAGATAACCGCCTGCTCGTTACGCATTACGATGTGGCGGGTTTCGGTTGGCTCGCCCATGTAGTGCATTACAAATGCATCCTCCGGCATTTCAAAGTACAAATATACTTCCATACGTCTGTCGTGTGTGTGGCATGGCATGGTGTTCCATACGCTGCCCGGTTCAAGCTTTGTCATACCCATAACAAGCTGGCAGCTTTCTACCTGTCCCGGAAGGATATATTTACAGATGGTTCTGTGATTTGCCAATTCTAAGGAGCCAAGCTCTACCTTATTACAATCCTTTACGATTACAACGCCTTCTTCTTCAGTGCCCTCTGGTTTAATTAAAACAGTCGGATAGGTTTTGTGAGCAGGTGCGCTATTCAAATAGAATTTTGCCGGAGTAGCAGCATCATCACTTGCAAAAGAAATATCCTGTGCGCCCATTCCGATGTACATGCCTTCCTTGTGTCCTACATGATATACCTTGCCATCAATAGTGATGGTTCCGGCACCGCCAATGTTGATGACACCAAGCTCGCGTCTTTCACAGAAATATTTTGCGCGAAGCTCATCGCCTGCGGTAAGTACCAGGACTTCCTTTACAGGTACAGCAGAACCGGTAATAATACGGTCGATGTGACTGTATACCAGCTTAATGCAGTCTGGCTGAAATAAATCATCAATTAAGAATTCTTCTCTTAATCTTTCTGTTGTGTAGTGTTTGACATCTCTTGGAGATGCGGCTGTTCTCAATTCCATGACGTTCCTCTTTTCTTAAAAATTTTAATTTTTTGATATTTAAGGGCAAAATACACCCTGTGATTAGGGATATTATACAATAAAGAAAGCAAGAAAGCAATGAAAGTAATTAAATTGACGAAGGCTTGTATACAATGAGAAAGGATATAGGGGGTTGCATTTTATTGCTTTTTTGTGTAAAATGACTAAAAAGGGAATCGAAAGGGCGGTTTCAATGGGGAGATTAACAAGGTAATATCAAAAAAACCAAGATATTTAAAATGTATTGTCAAAATATTCAAGGAAAATATTAAGACAGTGATGTAATATAGATATATTGAAGTAAATATTTAACGTAATTGAAAAGTAGAAATTTATGAAACAACAATTGACTTTTAAAGAATATCGCAATTTGGATTTAATTATGTTTGCGATATTGACAATCGTATTTGAAGCAATTGCCACGTATGCCAGTGGAAAGTGGTTTGCCCTACAGGCGATAAACATTTCGGTGTCGCTTCTGCTGATATGTATCGTAATGATGCGCTGGGGCGGATATGCAGCGATACATGCAGTAGTCGGAGGGATTGTGTATTGCTATGCGGCAGGGGGAACTCCGGAGCAGTACATAGTTTATGGGATTGGAAATCTATTTGCATTGGCAGCACTTATTCTTATTAAAATATGGAGTAAGGAGAAAATAAGAAACAGTATTGTGAAGCTTGTTCTTTTTGCGACGGTGGCATATTTAGGAATGGCGATAGGAAGATGTGCGGTATCGCTGTTTTTTGGCGGAGCTGTGGAAGCCCTGCTGGTTTACATAACAACGGATATAATCTCTCTTTTGTTTGCGGTGGTTGTTCTTATTCTCCTTCGCAAGTCGGACGGCATGATAGAGGATCAGAAAGCATATTTGATTCGACTGGAGAAGGAACGGAAAGAAGAAGCAGGTGCATACAAAGAGGATGACGTAATAATTTAGAAATCAAGAACGGAGGATTTACTATGAGAATCAAAGCTGACGATTATCTGGTTTATGATGAGAGTACAGGCAAATACAGAGAGGACCCGGAACAGGCAGTTCGAGATGATGTTGAAAAGCATTATTGGCTTAACGTAGGACGTGCGGTTTTAAAGGACTGGCGATTATATCTTATGCTTATTCCGATGCTGTTGGTATTCCTGTTTTGGAGATATTTCCCAATGTATGAATTGCTGGGATGCTTCAAGGTTAACGATTTGACGTTGGATGTAGCAGATCAGTTGTATGCAGGTTTTGCTTATTTTAAAACCCTGTTTGCAGGAACAAGCTCTATTTCAACAGAATTCTGGATGGCGTTCCGTAATACCTTCTTACTTAGCTTTTATGGACTTTGCTTTGGTTTCCCAATGCCGATTATCATTGCGTTATTCTTCAATGAGATTCAGTCTAACATAGCAAGAAGTATTTATCAGGTTATTACATATTTGCCAAAATTCATGTCAACGGTAGTTATGACATCCTTGGTAACAATGTTGGTTCGTCAGTCATCTCCACTTGTTGGAGTTGAAATGGGCGTTATCTCAAGATTCCTTGTTCAGCTTGGATTTGTCACAGAAGAGGTTGGTAATGCGGGTCTTCTTAATGCACCTGAATTCTTCCGAGGTATTTATCAGATAAGTGGTATTTGGGAAACGGCAGGATATGACAGCATTATTTTCTTCTCGGCTATCATTGCTATTTCGCTTACAAGCTATGAAGCAGCACAGATTGATGGTGCCGGCAAGATTGCACAGATGAGATATGTTGTGCTTCCATCGATCCTTTCAACGATTGTTATTATGTTAATTACCCGTATCGGTTCTCTTTTGAACGTAGGATATGAAAAGGTATTGTTGCTTTACAATCCTAATACATATGTAACGGCGGATGTTGTTTCTACATTTGCTCAGCGTTATGGTCTTGCCGGAAGCTTGCAAAGTATTGCGTCATCAGCGGAAATGTTAAATAACATTGTAGGTATGCTCCTTGTAATTTGTGCTAATACAATTGCTCGTAAAGCATCTGATGTTTCATTATATTAAGGAGGAGCCTCGGCATGAAGAGAAAACTCGAGATATCTGAACTTATTTTTAAAATTGTAAGTTATGTATTTCTTACAGTATTTGCAGTTTGCTGTTTGTATCCATTCCTGTATGCGATTTCAGCTGCTATTTCAGGAAGAGAAGCAGTAGAGTATGGTCAAATTGTTTTGCTTCCTAAGGATATTCAGTTCGGAGCATTTACGGAAATGTTCAACAACAATATGTTCTGGAACTCTTACACTAACACATTGTTCCTTACATTCTACGGAACGCTTTGGGCAATGGGCGTTGCTATCCTTGGTGGATACGCACTTTCTAAGAAGAGATTATTATTCCGTTCGG
>CAYMYV010000195.1:0-3979 GCA_964394775.1 uncultured Lachnobacterium sp.
GGTGAGATTGAGAAGGAAGAATGGAATCTTCAGGAATTGAACAACCTTATCCTTCCAGTCATTCCAATGAAGAGGATTGAGGCAGCAGATATTGCTTCCGTAAGTAATGATAAGGGCTTGAAGCAATACTTAAAGGAACAGGCAGTTCGCCTCTATGAAACAAAAGAAACAGAATTTCCGGAGCCGGAACAGTTCCGTGAGCTGGAGCGTGTAATCCTTCTTAAGGTTATTGACCGTAAGTGGATGGATCACATTGATGATATGGTTCAGCTTCGCCAGGGTATTGGACTTCAGGCATACGGACAGCGTGACCCGCTTGTAGAATACAAGATGGCAGGCTTTGATATGTTTGATGATATGACTGAAGCAATTCAGGAAGACACAATCAAGCTTCTTTTCCATGTAAAGGTAGAACAGAAGGTGGAACGTGAACAGGTTGCAAAGGTAACCGGAACAAATAAGGATGATACAGCAAAGGCCGCTCCGAAAAAGCGTGCAGATGCCAAGGTTTATCCAAACGACCCATGCCCATGCGGAAGCGGCAAGAAGTATAAACAGTGCTGCGGAAGAAAATAATAATTATGATGCAAAAAGAGATGCCATTACGTTGCGAATTATCGTAAACGTAATGGCATTTTATATTTTACTATGCATTTTCAAAAAAAAGTGATAAAATAATAACAATAGGGATAAAAGACGCAAAAGCGTAAAGGAACGGAAATAAGGATGAGAAAAATAATTGATTTTCATGTACATCCATTTGTAGAAGAATCAGAAAACATGTGTTTTTACAAGCAGAGCCTTTCCTTTGAGAAGGATTTGTTTGTAAAGGACTTGAAGGCTGCCGGAATTACGACCGTGTGCGGTTCTGTGATTTCCAGCATGGGAACAAAAATATCGGAAGGCTTTGAGGCAATTCGGACCTTGAATCGTCATGCGTTGCAGCTAAAGGAGCAGTGGGGAGATTTTTATATTCCGGGTGTGCACGTGCATCCGGCGTACGTCAGGGAATCCTGTGAGGAGCTGGAATTCATGCGCGGACAAGGGGTAAAGCTGGTGGGCGAGCTGGTTCCGTATATGCAGGAGTGGTCCGATTATTCCTGCAAGGAGTTTGGGGAGATTCTGGATGTAATTGGAGAGCTTGGAATGATTGTCAGCTACCATTCCATGGATGATGCCCAGATGGAGAAAATGATTGCGAGCCACCCAAAGGTAACCTTTGTGGCAGCACATCCAAATGACAGGGATAAATATCCTCTTCATTTGGAACGATTGAAGAAATATCCAAATGCATATTTGGATTTGTCCGGAACAGGGCTGTTTCGTTATGGAATGTTAAAGCATGGAGTAGATAAGGTGGGTCCGGATAAATTTTTGTTTGGGACAGATTACCCAATCACCAATCCATATATGTACGTGAAAGCAGTGGAATTTGAGCATATCTCAGAAGAAGCTAAGGATATGATTTTTTATAAAAATGCGCAGGAGTTGTTGAAATAATACAAGGGAGAATGCAATATGTTAAAGCACAAGCATGGGAAAGAGCGTTTTCTGGTTGTTATATTTACGTTGATTATGTTGATATTAACAATTGCAATATCGCGTAAATATATTCAACAGGAAATGCAGATTCAGCTTTACGACAATCTAAGAGATGTTGCCGTGCAAAATGAAGTTACAATAGAAAATCTGTTGAACGAAAAACAAAATATGCTGTTTGAGATTGCAGATGAAATCAACGATAGAGCCTTTGAGTTTGATTCGGAAGAACAAATCTGGGAGATTGTTGAGTGGTTAAAAAATTATAGTAACATCTATGATTTTAAGCGAATGGGGATTATGGCGACAGATGGAACTGCATATGCCACAGATGGATATACAGTTAAGCTGGGTGATGAGCCATATCAGTATGGAATACAGGGTATCGCTAATATTTCTTCAATCCTAACGGATGCGATGGGTGAGGCAGAACCAATCAATGTATTTAGTGTGCCTGTTTTTAAGGAAGACGGTAAGACGGTAAAAGGCATTCTTTTTGCAACGTATCGTACCGAAAAATTCAACCAGCTATTAAATATTGGTTCCTTTAATGGGAAAGGGTACAGTTATATTATTCGAAAGGATGGAAGTGTAATTGTTGATTCTGACAAATCGCCGGTGTATGGTGCTGCAAATGTATTTGATGCAATGATTTCTATTTCGGATGAGAATAAAGAACTGGTAGAACGTGTCAGAGCTGCAATGGAGAATAACGAGAGTGGATATGAAAGGTTCTATGTAAATAGTTATAGAAGTATGTATTATATGCCACTAAAGGTTGATTCCATTAATCAGACATGGTATTTACTCACCATGGTGCCGACAAGTGTATTGGAAGAGAAATCGGAACCGGTATTTTACCATCAGAACATTTTTACTGTAATAATAATTATAGCCACAGCAGGATTGGTGCTGTATTTTACAATTACTTACAAAAAGGATGAAAAATTATTAAGAGACATTGCCTATATCGACCCTCTTACCAATGGCAATAATGTGCATGCGTTTAATGAGCAGCTGCAAAGGCAGGATGCTAATTGGGGATATATGGTTTCTGCGGATATTAATGATTTTAAATTAGTCAATACAGTCTGTGGCATCGAAAAAGGAAATGAAACCATTCAGCGAATATGGCAGGTGATGAGTGATAATCTTGGTCCAAAAGAAGCGGCGGCGCATGTCGGTGGAGATCATTTTGTAATATATCTGCAAGAAGCACACAGAGATAAGCTTATAAAACGCATTAGTAAGATTAGTGATGAAATAGAGGCTTTGGCGGAAGAACTGGGGACGATTAACCTCGTGCCATATTTTGGAATCTATGAAATTTCAGATAATATGGATCCGGAAGAAAGCTATAACTGTGCGAACCAGGCGAAGAAGCTGGTAAAAGGAAATAAAGTTAAAAAGTGGGCATTTTATGAGGATATTGATTTCGATAAAATCATAGAGGATAGAAGCCTGGTAGACTCCTTTAAGAGTGCACTTGAGAATGATGAATTTGAAATCTGGTATCAGCCAAAGTATAGCGGAGATGACGCAACAATGGTTGGCGCGGAGGCGCTTGTAAGATGGAGAAAGGATGATGGCACCCTGATTTCGCCATATCGTTTTATCCCGCTTTTTGAAAGCAATGGTATGATTGTTGCGTTGGATGAGTATGTATTTGCCAAGGTCTGCAAGCAACAGAAGGCATGGGAGGACGAAGGATATCGTGTTTTCCCGATTTCAGTTAACATATCCCGTGTAAGCTTATATTACAGGGGCATTGTGGATAAATATACAGAAATTGTTCAAGCGATTGGACTGGAGCCAAGCAAGGTGCCTTTGGAAATTACGGAAAGTGCCACTGTAGGTAATTCCGAGATTCAAGCGCTTGTGATGCGATTCCGTGATGCCGGTTTTCCACTGTGTCTGGATGATTTTGGAAATGGATATTCATCGCTTGCGATGCTTAATATGATTCGTTTTGATGTATTAAAGCTGGATAAGAGTCTGGTGGATTACATAGAAGATCAAGATGGTGAAAAGCTGGTAATCTATGCTGTTGAGATGGCAAAGAGCATGGGAATGAGTATTACTGCAGAGGGTGTAGAAACCCAGAATCAGGTGGAATTCCTAAAAGAGTTAAAGTGCGATGAAATACAAGGCTACTATTATTCGAAGCCTTTGCCGATGGATGAGTTTAGCAGGCTGCTGGAGAAGTAAAGAATCTAATAATGTAAAGCGCGGGAGTGTTCGAATTCCCGCGCTTTTTACTTTATTGAAAACTGCGTCGTCAGACGCGTTAAATTCCAAGTTCGCTTGCGAACTTGCAAGCGTCAGAATGACGCTTTATGACCTTGTAGGATTCGGGTGTCAAAAGGTGCTTTTACAAATTATGTTTGGCAAATTGCACAAGTACAGTTTATTTTCCGACACGTATTTCAAACATAAGTTT
>CAYMYV010000196.1:0-3916 GCA_964394775.1 uncultured Lachnobacterium sp.
GATAGAGCAGTTGGTAACAGAGTTGTTAGAAGCGTATCAATTGATTTCAGATATTTTTATGGCAACATATGGGGTGAAAATTACTGAGAAATTATATCATGAGGTTTTATTTGGAAGTAGAGAAAATAAATAGTTTTAAGTGCCGTTCGAAAGAATGGCACTTTTTTATATTTTATATGTTGACATATAATACTATATAGCGTATAGTATGAATATAATATTATATGCCGTATAATATTATATGGGTAAATAGAAAGTGTATGATGAGACTTACAAAGTAGTTTTCATATAAGAGGTGAGAGAATGGTATTTAACACAGGTGCGACTCTTTTGGATGCGATTGTACTTGCAGTTGTGTCACAGGATGAGCAGGGGACGTATGGATATAGGATTACGCAGGATGTGCGACAGGTCCTAGATGTATCTGAATCTACATTATATCCAGTGCTTCGACGACTTCAGAAGGATGAATGTCTGGAGGTGTACGACAGGGAAGTAGATGGACGAAACAGGAGATATTACAAGTTGACCGAGAAGGGAACGGCTCAGCTTAATCTATATCGAGCGGAATGGAAGAACTACATCGCGAAAATCAATCAGATATTTGAGGTGTAGAAAGGAGTTTGTATGAATAGAGATGAATTTTTGAGACAATTGGAGAGATTGCTTATCACGATTCCGGAAGGAGATAGACTGGATGCAATTGCATACTATACGGATTACTTTGATGAAGCGGGCTTAGAGAACGAACAGGATGTAATTCGTGAATTAGGAAGTCCGGAGAAGGTGGCACAGACGATTCTTGATGATTTTAAGGGTGCGGGAAGTACACAGCATTCTGCAAAGAAGGATATTCCATGGGTGCTTATCATTATTATAGCAATTCTGACTTTTCCACTTTGGATTGGGATTGTGGCAGGCTTGTTTGGAGGTCTGATAGGCATTATAGCCGGAATTGTTGGATTACTGGCCGGTTTATTGGGTAGTGGCATTGGAATTGCTTTTGGTGGAGCGGTAGCCCTTGTGGCAGGTGTGAGTTACTTGGTAACAAGTCCGATAGAGGGACTGATTACTATTGGTATAGGGGCAATTTTGCTGGCAATAGGATTACTGTTGCTATTACTGTTTGCATGGTTGGCATTCAAATGGATTCCGACATTGGTTAGTGCAATTGTAAAGGCGGTCAAAGGTATATGGCATCGCAATGAAGGAGGAAATGAGATATGAAAACATTAACTCGTGTTATATTATGGATTGCAGGTGTTTTGACAGCGGTAGGAGTGCTTTGCATTCTTATTGCCTGTGGGATGGGATTTAATACAGATGCGTTTCAGAATATGATTCGCGAAGGTAAACTATCCTTCGAGTTTGGTGATGAATTTGTATGGGAGTTTGGAAATTCGAAAGTGGAGGTTTCAAACTCTGACGAAGTAAATTATACGGAAATAGATGAGATTTCAAATCTTGAAATAGAGTATGGGGCAGGGGAGTTTATTATCCGTTATGAGGAGACAGACAAGATTTCCATTAAGACACACAATGTAGTTGGTTTTGAATCTACAGTAAAGAACGGAACATTAATTGTAAAAGGTGATTTGAGTGTAAAAGTAAATGACGATTCGGTTCTTACAATCATACTCCCGGAAGGCTTTGCATTAGATAGTGTGGATTTAGAGCTGGGTGCAAGCGCTGCAACAATTACAGGACTAAAAGCAGATTCATTAGAGATACAGATAGGGGCAGGTGAAGCAACCTTTGAAAAAGCATATATTTCGAAATTGAATGCCGAGGTTGGTGTAGGAGAATTGAATTTGGAAATTGTGGGAAACGAAGAGGATTATAGCTATAAATTAGAGTGTGGAATTGGAGAGATTTATTTTAATGGTAGCAGTCATAGTGGTATTGGTGCTTCCAGCAATGTAACACGTACAGATGCAACAGGGTATTTAGAGATAGAATGTGGTATCGGTGAGGTAAAGGTAGAATTTAGCAAATAGAAGTTAGGGTTGCAGTCGCAACCCTTTTTCTTGTAATAGCCCCCTTTTTTATTGAAAAGAGATGGGTTTTGTGCCATAATAAAAGTTGACTATTTTATTACAAATTTTATCAATGAGGTTAATAATTATGATACCGGAAAGATTACAAAATTTAAGAAATGAGATGGCAAAACGTAATATTGCTGTTTATATTGTCCCAACATCAGATTTTCATGAATCGGAATATGTAGGAGATTATTTTAAGGCGAGAAAATATATTACAGGTTTTACAGGCTCCGCAGGAACTGCTGTAATTACAATGACTGAGGCAGGTCTTTGGACAGACGGCAGATACTTTATTCAGGCGGCAGAGCAGTTAGAAGGTACTACAGTTACTTTGTATAAGATGGCAGAGGAAGGCGTACCAACTGTAGATGAGTATGTTGAAAAAACCTTGCAGGATGGTGAGACCTTAGGCTTTGACGGAAGAGTTGTAAACAATACCTGGGGCAAGAAATTGGCAGATATCGTGGCTAAGAAAAATGGTAAGCTGGCAGTAGATGAAGATTTGATTGACATCATCTGGACAGACAGACCAGAGCTTTCTAAGGAGCCGGTTCGCATTTTGGGAGAAGAATATACCGGAAAATCTGCAACTGACAAGATTGCCGACGTTCGTAAGGTTATGGAAGAAAAAAATGTGGATGTGCATCTTTTGACTTCTCTTTATGACATTGCATGGTTATTAAACGTCCGTGGTAACGATATCAGCTATGTTCCGGTGGTATTGTCATACCTTGCCCTTACCAAAGAGGAATGTATCTGGTTTGTGCAGGAAGAGGTTGTTGCGGAAGAACTGGCAGCATATTTGGAAAAGCATCAGATAACAACGAGACCATACAACGATTATTATGAATATGTTAAGACCATTGACAGCAATGCTTCCGTGCTTATGAATCAGTCTGTGGTAAATTACCGTATCTGCAACAGTCTTCCACAAGGAGTTAAGGTTGTAGATGAATTAGACCCAACGGTATTTATGAAGTCCAAGAAAAATGAGGTAGAGCTGGAAAATACCAGAAATGCCCATCTAAAGGATGCAGTTGCAATGTGTAAATTTATGTATTGGCTTAAGACCAATGTGGGTAAAATACCTATGACAGAAATTTCGGCTTCTGATTATTTAGAGAGCCTAAGAAGAGAGCAGGAGGGCTGTTTTGATTTAAGCTTTGATACCATCTGTGGATATGCGGCTCATGGAGCAATTGTTCATTATGCCGCAACACCGGAGACTGACGTAGAGTTAAAACCGGAAGGACTTTTGCTGGTAGATTCCGGTGGACAGTATTACGAAGGAACAACAGATATTACAAGAACCTTTGCATTAGGTCCGGTAACAGATGAAATGAAGAGTGATTTTACCAGAGTGCTTCGCTCTAATATGAACCTTGCGCATGTAAGATTCCTCTATGGCTGTAGCGGCGTAAATCTCGATGTAATTGCGCGTCAGCCACTTTGGGAAGCAAATCTTGATTATAAGCATGGTACCGGTCATGGAGTAGGTCATGTGTTAAATGTCCACGAAGGACCAAATGGCTTCCATTGGGGACGAAAGAGCTATGTATATCCTTTGGAAGAGGGAATGATAACCACAGATGAACCGGGTATCTATATCGAAGGAAAATACGGTATTCGTCTGGAAAATGAATTGATTTGCCGCAAGGGTGAGAAGAACGAATATGGTCAGTTTATGTATTTTGAGCCAATCACCTGGGTACCAATGGACCTGGATGTGGTTGATCCGACACAGATGAACGAGACCGAGAAGAGATATTTGAACGAATATCACAAGGCTGTATACGCAAAGGTAGCACCACTTCTTACAGAAGAGGAAGCGGTATGGCTGAAGGAGTACACCAGAGCCATTTAAGGTGAGTAAT
>CAYMYV010000197.1:0-3856 GCA_964394775.1 uncultured Lachnobacterium sp.
CGACTCTTTTATTCTTACCTTATAGGATTCGGGTGTCAAAAGGTGCATCTACAAATTGTATTTGTGCAATTTGCCAGACATAATTTGTAAAAGCACCTTTTGACACCCGAATCCTTATAGGAAATTGCGTCGTCAGACCATCAAAATATATGGAAACGGTTATGTGTCAGACAAAGTGAAATAGAAAAGTGACGTTTTTGTAATGAATTAGTCACGATACTGTCATCTTGACATGGTAAGCTTATCCTGTAAACGGCAGGAGAGATTTGCGAAGGAGTTGCAGCTTAAAGCTTCAGCCTGCCAAAAACGGACAACAAGGAGATATTACATGGAAATTTTAAGAGTAGAAAACTTAAGTAAAGTGTATGGAAAAGATGAAACAGAGGTAAGAGCCTTGAATAATGTATCTTTTTCCATTGAAAAAGGACAGTTCGTGGCAATTATCGGGCCTTCTGGTTCGGGAAAATCCACATTGCTTCATATTCTGGGTGGAGTAGATAAACCAACCGGTGGAAAGGTGTATGTGGATGGTACGGATGTATATGCACAGAATGATGAACAGCTGGCGATTTTCCGACGTCGTCAGGTAGGACTTATTTATCAGTTCTATAACCTGATACCTGTATTAAACGTAACAGAAAACATCACGCTTCCGGTACTTATGGATGGACAGAAGGTAAACCAAGACCGATTGCAGGAGCTTTTGCAGGTTTTGAAGCTGGAGGAAAGACAGAAGCATTTACCAAACCAGTTGTCAGGAGGACAGCAACAGAGAGTATCCATTGGGCGAGCTCTTATGAATGCGCCGGCGGTAGTGTTGGCGGATGAGCCGACAGGAAATCTGGATAGCAAAAACAGTCAGGAAATTGTAGAGCTTTTGAAGCTTTCCAATAAGAAATACAATCAGACACTGATTATGATTACCCATGACGAAAATATTGCCCTTCAGGCAGATAGAATCATCGCCATCGAGGATGGAAAAATCATTCGGGATGAGGTGATTCGATAATGAGTATTTTTAACAAAGTAACCATAGAAATATTAAGAAAAAACAGAACCCGTACTATTGTAACGATTATTGGTGTCATTTTGTCAGCGGCGATGTTTACTGCGGTAACAACTACAGTATCCAGCCTGCAAAACTATATGCTGCAAAATGCAATCTACAACGAGGGCGATTGGCACGTGAGTGCTACGCATGTGGATGAGACTTTTTTTGATTTTTTAAAGGATCCGGCTTCTGTAATAGATAGTTCAGAGAAACTGGCATGCTTTGAAGATGGAAAAGTAGAAAGCTATGTATATAGTCAGCAGCTGGGATATGCATTGGCCGAAGGCTGCACCAACGAATACAAGCCTTATTTATATATTATTGGAGCCGACAAGGATTTCTGTGAAACGATGCCGGTACATTTGACAGGTGGACGTTTGCCGGAAAAGGTGGATGAAATTCTTCTGCCGGAGCATTTGGCAGAAAACGGAGAGGTATATTATAAGGTTGGTGATGTACTGACGCTTGAAATTGGAAATCGTGTCAGTGATGGGTATGTGCTTGGTCAGAACAACCCTTATTTGAATGCAGAAGAGGACGAAGCGGTAGACGACGGTGATGTGGAAGAAGGTAGTGCAGAAAGAGAAACGCTAGAGGTCTTAGAAACACGTACCTATACTGTAGTGGGCTTTTATGAAAGACCGGACTTTGAAAACTATTCAGCACCGGGTTATACGGCTATTACGGTCATGGACGAGGTAAGACCGGAGGGCTCCTTATATAACTTCTACTTTAAAATGGAAGACCCAAAGGATGCCTTGGAGTGGTTTAGTAATTTACCAACAGGCGCGTCCTACAATTCAAGCCTGTTGAGTTATTTGGGAGTATCAGAATTTGTGGGATTTTATAGCGTGCTGTATGGTCTGGCTGCAATTATTTGTGGATTGATTATGTTTGGCTCCATTTCCCTGATTTATAATGCGTTTGCTATTTCGGTATCCGAAAGAACCAAGCAGTTTGGTCTGCTGTCCTCTATCGGAGCAACGAAAAAGCAGCTTCGCAAAATGGTATTATTTGAGGCAATTCTGGTAGGTGTTATTGGGATTCCAATAGGAATTTTAGCAGGTGTAGGTGGAATGGGAGTGACCTTCTATTTTATCGGAAATGAGTTCAGCTCTTTGACTAATTATGCAATTCCGCTTACTCTTTCGGTATATCCCGGAGCAATTGCGGCGGCATGCATTATTACGCTAGCAACCGTACTTGTTTCCGCATGGATTCCTTCGGAACGTGCGACAATGGTAACAGCGGTAGAGGCCATTCGCCAGAGTGGAGATGTGAAGCTGACAAGACGCGAGCAGAAGAAGCTACGCAAAAAGGGCGCAAGCGTTACAAAGGATATCGTAATGGAAGAAGGCACCAGTGATACCACCTGGGGCGAAAAGCTGATATACCGCATGTTTGGGCTTCCCGGCATGATTGCAGATAAATACTACAAGCGTAGCAGAAAAAAATACCGCGCAACAGTAGTCAGCCTGTTTATGAGCATCGTGCTTTTTGTATCTGCATCTGCACTGACCAGCTATCTGACAGATTCCGTAGAAGGTGGCTTTGAAGGAAATGGATATGACTTGATTTATAACTATGACCCTACAACTTATATGACATACGAAGAAATCATAAACAAAGATTTTTCGGGACAGATTTCACATGAAGCTTTGTCACAAATTTTCGATGAAGCAAAGGCTGTCATTAACGCAACCTATGTCAGCCAACGTCTGGGGCATATAGATATTGATAATCAGTATTTGACAGATTCTTTTATGGAATATATGACGGATAAATACGAAAAGCTGGACTTAGAGTATGAGAAGGACTGTACAAATGTGCTTGTAGGTACTTTTTTTGTAGAGGATAGCGTATATGAGGAATTTCTAAGAGAGCATAAGCTGGATAAAGATGTGTATATGAATGCTGATAAACCACTTGGTGTTGCCATTGATGGAAATACATTCTTTGACTACGATTTGGGAAAATATATAACTACCAATATCCTAAAATCAGAAAATACGGAAATTGTTTTAAAAGGCGAGACAACTGAGGTCACCCTACAGGTCGGTGCTATTGTAGAGGAAAGGCCATACTTCGTAAGTAATATGTATCAGCTGTCAATCGTATATCCATATAGTCTGCGGGAGGAGGTTTTGCAGGGACTAAGCGAAGACAACCATTTCTGTGGACATTACATTTTGTCTGAGAATCATAAAGAAACCTATGAGGATATCAAGAATATCGTAGTAGAAAATGGTCTTAGTAAACAATATTTGTATGACTATGCTGAGGATGTAGAAGAGAGCCGTACACTTATTATGATTATCAAAGTATTTTCCTATGGATTTGTTGTGCTGATTTCACTCATCGCAGCTGCGAACGTATTTAACACTGTTTCAACCAATATCAGTCTGCGCCGTAAAGAGTTTGCGATGTTAAAATCCGTGGGTATGTCTCACAAGGAGATGAACAGGATGATGAACTTTGAGTGTATTTTATATGGAAGCCAGTCACTTCTGTATGGTATTCCGGTATCTATAGCTATTACATGGATTATTTACAAAGTAATTTCCGCAGGCTTTACCACAGGCTTTTATCTGCCTTGGGGTGCTATCGCAATCGCAGTGCTTAGCGTATTTATTGTGGTATTTGCGACAATGATGTACTCAATGAGAAAAATCAAAGCGGATAACCCGATTGACGCATTGAAGAATGAAAATTTATAAAATACAGGTCAATAAGTTACTGTTGCAGCTTGCAAATTCATCTTAAGCGCAGCCGTACCTCTATGCCGGTACAAGGGGATTTCCTACA
>CAYMYV010000198.1:0-3853 GCA_964394775.1 uncultured Lachnobacterium sp.
GATGAAGGTGGAAAAGCCTGCAAGATACATTGGTAATGAATTAAATAGTGTTGTAAAGAACCCAGACGAGGTAGATATTCGTATGGCAATGTGCTTTCCGGATGTATATGAGATTGGTATGTCGCATCTTGGTATTCAGATTCTTTACGATATGTTTAACAAACGTGAGGATACCTGGTGCGAGCGCGTGTATTCGCCATGGCCGGATTTACATAAGATTATGAAAGAAGAAAACATACCATTGTTTGGTTTGGAATCTCAGGAGCCTATTAAGAATCTGGATTTTCTTGGAATTACCATTCAGTATGAAATGTGCTATACCAATATATTACAGGTGCTGGATTTGGCACAGATTCCTTTCCTTGCTAAGGACAGAACAGAAAATGATCCAATTGTCGTGGGAGGAGGCCCTTGTACCTATAACCCGGAACCGATTGCGGATTTCTTTGATATATTCTACATTGGCGAAGGGGAAATTACCTACGGTCAGATGCTGGATATGTATAAGAAAATGAAAGCAGAAGGGGTAGCACGAGAGGAAATCCTGCGTGCGTTGTCTAAGATAGAAGGACTTTATGTGCCGTCCTTGTATGAGGTGACTTACAAGGAAGATGGAACCATTGCAGAGTTTAAACCAATTTATGAGAATGTTCCATCCACTGTGAAGAAACAAGTGCTTGTAGATATGACAAATGGTGTGTACCCGGACAAACCGGTTGTGCCATTTATTAAAGCAACACAGGACAGAGTTGTGCTGGAAATTCAACGAGGATGTATTCGTGGCTGCCGTTTCTGTCAGGCAGGTATGATTTATCGTCCAAACCGTGAGAAAGATGTAGAAAAATTAAAGGAACAAGCTGTTAAGATGTTAAAGGCCACCGGACACGAGGAGATTTCCTTGAGCTCTCTTAGCTCTTCGGATTATTCACAGTTGGAAGAATTGGTGAATTTCCTTATTGACGAGTGTGCAAAACAACACGTAAATATTTCCTTACCATCTCTTAGAATTGATGCATTTTCCTTAGATGTTATGAGCAAGGTGCAGGATATCAAGAAAAGTAGTCTTACCTTTGCACCGGAAGCCGGTTCTCAGAGAATGCGAAATGTCATCAATAAGGGGTTAACTGTTGAAGATATTCTCGGTGGCTCTAAGGAGGCGTTCCTTGGTGGCTGGAACAAGGTAAAACTGTATTTCATGCTTGGACTTCCAACAGAAACCGAGGAAGATATGCGTGCGATTCCGGAGCTTGGAAACCAGATTGCGGCTCTCTATTATGAAACCATTCCAAAGGAACAACGAAGTGGCAAGTGTCAGATTACTATGAGTACCTCCTTCTTTGTTCCAAAGCCGTTTACCCCATTCCAATGGGCAAAAATGGAAGACAAGGATGAATATTTAAGACGTGCAAAAATTGTTAATGATACGATGAAGGAGCAGTTGAACCACAAGAGCCTTCGTTATAACTGGCATGAGGCAGATGTGACCGTGTTAGAAGGTGTGCTGGCTCGTGGCGATAGAAAGCTTTCCGCAGCGCTATTGCATGTGTATGAGCATGGAGGAATTTTTGATGCCTGGAGTGAATTCTTCGATTATGACAGATGGACGAATGCGTTTGCAGAATGTGGAATTGATGTGGCATTTTATAACAACAGAATTCGTCCGGACGATGAAATTTTCCCGTGGGATTTCATTGACGTGGGTGTAACTAAAGAATTTATGCTCCGCGAATGGAAGACTGCCCTTGGTGAAACTGTAACACCGAATTGCCGCATGCGTTGTTCGGGCTGTGGTGCAATGCAGTATGGAGGAGGTGTCTGCTATGAAAATTAGAATTAAATTCCGTAAATGGGGATGCATGAAGTTCATCGGACACTTAGACATGCTTCGTTACTTCCAGAAAGCAATGCGAAGAGCAGATGTGGATATCCGTTATTCAGAAGGCTTTTCGCCGCATCAGATTATGTCTTTTGCAGCACCGTTGGGTGTAGGAATTACCAGTGATGGCGAGTATTTTGATATTGAGGTGCATAGCACCAAGGCTTCGGCAGAAATGCTTAATGATATCAATGCGACGATGGTAGACGGTGTGGAAGTAACCGGATATGTGGCATTGCCTGATGATGCTAAGACGGCTATGTCTATTGTAACGGCTGCGGATTATGTGCTGTCCTATAAAGAGGGCTATGCGAGTCCGTTGTCTGTGAGCGAATGGGCTTCTGAGATTGACGCGTTATTTACATATGCAGAGGCGTTTACAATTATTAAGAAGACTAAGAAAAGCGAAAAAGAGATGGATTTGAAGCCATTGGTATATGCTTTTAAAGTAATAGAACAGAATGGAAAGCCAGCGTTCTATATCAACGTATCAACCGGTAGTGTAGATAATATTAAGCCGGAATTGTTGCTTGCATCTATGTATAAAAAGCTTGACTTAGAGTATAAGGAAGAAGCAATTGCAATTCATAGAATTGATGTATATGCGACAGATGAGAAGACAGGTAAGCATATTCCGCTGCTTGAGATGGGAACAGTAATTGAATAAACTTTATACAACAGATAGATATTAGGAGGAATAGATGATGAAAGAATATAAATTAGTATTACTAAATGAAGAAATACATTTATCAAGACACAAAGATATTGAGGATGCAGAAAAATTATTGAATCAGTATGCACGTGAAGGATGGGATTTACAACAAATTGTGACCCCAAGTGATGCAATGGGTTCATTGGTCGGTGTCTTTTCAAGAGAATTTTAGGAGGACACATGAATCGTCTTGCAATTACGCGAGTTGCGTTAAAGGAAAAAATGAATAAAAAGCATATCGCCTACATTATGCTGGATGAGAAGCGAGAGTTTGTGGATTTCCAAGTGTTTGATGAGGAGAAATCCTTGCTAAACAGCATTTATATTGGGCGCGTAGAGAATATTGTTTCCAACATTAATGCAGCATTTGTGCGTATTTCTCCAAATCAGATATGTTATATGTCGCTTGAGGATTTGAAAGCACCAATTTACGTAAAGAAGCAGTCAGAACGAAAAGATTTGTCCATAGGTGATGAAATTTTGGTTCAGGTAATAAAAGATGCCGTAAAAACCAAAGAACCGGTAGTCTCTACGAAATTAACTTTGGCAGGCAAATATTGTTTGCTTACTACGGGAAACACCTCATTTGGAATCTCAAAAAAGATTACCGGAGACAATCATCTTCATATGAGCGAGTTGCTTAGTGACTATGCTGCTTATGGTGCTGAATATAGTTTTGGATTAATTCTTCGCACGAATGCTCTGGAGGCTTCCGAGGAAGTATTAAAGACAGATGTGGAGGAAACTATCAAGCGATTTATCAGCTTAAAAGAAAAAGCAATTCATCAGTGCGCTTTTGCGATAATGTATTGTCCAGAGCCGGGATATATCCAGAAATTAAAATCTATAGATATAAAAGCTGTAGATGGTATTTATACAGATGAAATGGATATTTATGAAGATATTAAAGTAAAATTGCCTTATTTAGCGAATAAAGGACTTTTACAACTATACAAGGATGACAAAGTAACTCTTTCCACTTTATATAACTTCCGTGGTTCATTGGATAAGTTGATGGAAAAAAGAGTATGGCTAAAGTCAGGTGCCAACATTATCATTGAGCAGTTAGAAACTTTAACTGTGATTGATGTAAATTCAGGAAAGAATATCACTAAGAATGAGCAGGCAATGTTAGAAATAAACAAAGAGGCTGCCATAGAAATTGGAAGACAGTTACGGCTTCGTAATATTTCGGGACTGATTATTGTGGATTTTGTGAATATGTCAACAAAGGAAGCAGAAGGTGAATTATTGTCTGTTTTTAA
>CAYMYV010000199.1:0-3834 GCA_964394775.1 uncultured Lachnobacterium sp.
TTCTGTAAATCAATACACCAGGACATCCCTGCCAAGAAACACCTTTTAATTTGCCATTAGAATCTGTTACAACGTCTTTGGTATACTGATACTGGTTAGCCAAATCAGCAGATGTGATACCAAGGTCTTCTACTGCTACAGAATAATCTGTATCAACGTATTTGATTGCATAGTCAGCTTCTACTAAGAAAAGGTCGATTTTGTCATCAGCTGCTGCTGTTTCCTGTGCTAATAATTTGGTGTCAAGGTTATCCTGATAAGCACCATCATCACTTGGAGTAATGTTCCAAATAACTGTTACATCACCGATTTTACCTGTTGTTCCGTCTACTACTTCATAGCCCGGATAGTGATCTGTTAAACGAGACTTAAACTCTTCATTCCAACAGTAAATGTTTAACACTTTACCATCACTGCTTAAGTTTGTGCTACCTGCGGTTCCACCACAGCCAGCAAGCATTGTTGCTACCATTGTTCCTAACAAAAGGAAACTAACGATTTTCTTTTTCATAATTGCCCTTCCTCCTTAAAAAATAAAAAATGTTGTTATATCTATATATTGACCCTAACAATATATATTCAAATTCTCTAAGACAGTCTCTTGACCGTCTGTCCTACGAACACCGTTCCTTCAATCATCACCTGCTCCACCAAGGTGGTCTTTGGCTTCTCGATTAAGGATATCAACGTTTTAGCCGCCTCAATTCCCATTCGCTCAGTGTCCTGTTGTAATGTGGTCAGCTTCGGTTCCATGTGCCGTCCCACCCGGATTCCATCATATCCTACAATTGAAATATCCTCCGGAATCCTCATGTTGCGTTCTCGAATTGCATTGAATCCGCCAAACGCCGCAAAATCATCTGGATAAAAGATGCAGGTTGGCGGTTTTGGCAAATCTAAAAGCTCCTCCGTCGCTTTCTTCGCGATTGTTGTGCTTCGGTAAGCCGCTTCTCTCACATATTCATCCGGAATCTCCACTCCATAACCTTCCGCAATCCGATAAAAGGAAGACAAACGGCTCTGGGTAACTGCAGAATCCTTACCATGAATATAAGCAATTCTTCTATGCCCCTGCTGATATACATATGTAAACAAATCTTGGATTCCCTTGACGTTATCTGACATAATCGCCATTCGATTATGAAACAGGTGGTCAATGGTTACCAGCGGAATGTCACTATTTATAAGTTCAATAACCTCTGGCTCACTAAAATCCACACATGCAATTACTACGCCATCAAACCCGCGATATTTGCAGTGTTCTAATAATGTATGGTCGTTTCTACCCTTTTTATTCGCATTAATAAAAGTAATGTCGTATCCGTTCTCTTCTACCGTACATTTAAAATGATCCAATACATTGGCAAAGTAGTCATGCGTTAATCCACTCTGTGCTTCATCTACAAAAAGCACCCCCAGATTATAGGTTCGGTTCGTCTTAAGTGCGATTGCCTGTGCATTCGGCATATAGCCCAAGTCCTTCGCCACCTGTCGAATACGTTCTTTGGTTTCCGTACTAATATCTCTGTGGTCATTGAGGGCCTTGCTAACGGAAGCAACGCTCACCCCACATACTGCAGCAATCTCTTTTAGTGTTGCCATATCCCGTTTCCTCTGTAGAAGCTTACTTAATCGTTTTCTTGCTTACAAAATACACCATTTTTTATATCTATTCAAGCTTTTCATTCTTGTATACATACGATTTGGCTAAATCAACTAAAATTGTCGCACAATTTTTAACTATTTTTACTTAACAATTCACGAAACATTATTTTTTCCCATTTTTTACTTGCCCTCCGACTTTTCATGACATATAATCAAAGCAGAAAACCGCGAAAAATGGGCATCTTAAACGTTTTCTTATTTTTCGCACCATATAGGAAAGGAGCATTTTATGCAATACGGATATTTCGATGATTTCAATCGCGAATATGTGATTGATACCCCAAAAACTCCATTACCATGGATTAACTATTTGGGATGCAACGAGTTTTTCTCTCTGGTGTCTAACACCTGTGGCGGATATTCCTTCTATAAGGATGCAAAGCTTCTGCGCATTACCAGATACCGCTATAACAACGTGCCTTATGATACCGGCGGAAAATATTATTATATTAAGGATGGCGAATGCACCTGGAACCCGGGCTGGCAGCCAATGAAGACAGAGCTTGACTCTTACGAATGCCGTCATGGTATGGGATATTCTAAGTGGACCTCTTCCAAAAACGGTTTGGAGGCTTCTGTACTTGCTTTCGTTCCACTGAACGATAATTGTGAAATTAACCGCGTTACCTTAACAAATAACAGCTCCGAAGAAAAAAATATCAAGCTTTTCTCTTATATTGAATGGTGTTTATGGAATGCAGATGATGATATGAAGAACTTCCAGCGTCTGTTAAGCTGTGGCGAGGTGGAAGTCATTGATTCTATCATCTACCACAAGACAGAGTACAGAGAGCGCCGCAATCACTATGCATTTTTCTCTGTAAATCATCCAATTGACGGATTTGATACAAGCCGTGATGAATTCCTCGGCGTATACAATAGCTTAGACAATGCAGATGTTGTTAATGCAGGAAAAGCAAACAACTCCATCGCAAGCGGCTGGTCTCCAATCGCTTCCCACCAGTTGAACATCACTTTAGCTCCGGGCGAATCCAAAGAGCTGATTTTCGTTCTCGGATACATTGAGAATCCACAGGAAGAGAAATGGGAAGCTCACAATGTGATTAACAAAACCCGCGCTCTTGCTGTTTATAAAAAATACGAAACCGGTGCAGCTGTTGATGCCGCTTATAATGAGTTAAAGGAATACTGGAACAACCTGCTTGGTCTTTTCCAGGTAGACAGCCCGGACAAGAAATTAGACCGTATGGTAAATATCTGGAATCAGTACCAGTGTATGATTACCTTCAACATGTCCCGTTCCGCTTCTTATTACGAATCCGGAATCGGACGTGGTATGGGCTTTAGAGATTCTTGTCAGGACTTACTTGGTTTCGTTCATTTGATTCCGGACCGCGCAAGAGAACGTATTATTGATATCGCTTCTACTCAGTTCCTTGACGGTAGCGCATATCATCAGTATCAGCCTCTTACCAAAAAAGGTAATGCAGATATCGGTGGCGGCTTCAATGATGACCCACTTTGGTTAATCGCTTGTGTAAGTGCTTATGTAAGAGAGACCGGCGACGTGTCAATTCTTTCACATATGACACCTTTTGATAACGATGAATCTGTGGCAGAACCACTTATGGGCCACTTAAAACGTTCCTTTGACTTTACTGTTACTCACAAGGGACCTCACGCACTTCCACTTATCGGTCGTGCTGACTGGAATGACTGCCTGAACCTAAACTGCTTCTCTGAGCATCCGGGTGAATCCTTCCAGACCTTCGGACCAAGTGAGGGACCAGTTGCAGAATCTGTATTTATCGCCGGTATGTTTGTTAAATACGGCGAAGAATATGCACAGCTGTGTGAAATCATGGGCGATACAGAAGAAGCCGCTCGTGCCAGAGACGAAGTAAAGGCAATGTATGATGCCATCCTTACCGCCGGATGGGACGGAGACTGGTTCCTTCGTGCATATGATGCTTACAGCAATAAGGTAGGTTCTAAGGAGTGTGAAGAAGGTCAGATTTATATTGAGCCACAGGGCTTTTGTGTTCTTGCCGGTGTCGGCGTAGAAGAAGGCCTTGCAGAAAAAGCACTTAACTCTGTAAAAGAAAAATTAGATTCCAAATATGGTATCATGATTCTTCAGCCGGCATATACCAAGTATCACCTTGAGCTTGGCGAGGTATCCTCTTACCCACCGGTATATAAAGAAAA
>CAYMYV010000200.1:0-3803 GCA_964394775.1 uncultured Lachnobacterium sp.
CAATGGTCTTTAAGAGATATTCTTTTGCTTGTTCGGAGGTTAATCCAGAGATTCTCTCGAGTTCCTGTATACGCTGTTCGTTGAGCGTTGCAATTTCTGCTTTCTGCTTATTCAACGCTTCTTCCTTCGCTGTAAAATTAGCTTCGCGTTTCTCCATAGCTTCGATTTTCTTGTCCAAATTCTCTTCCTTCTGAACAATACGACGCTCGTTACGCTGAATCTCATTTCTTCTTTCCTTGATTTCTTTGTCAAGCTCATTCTTGGTACGAATGGTCTCTTCTTTAAGCTCAAGCATAGATTCGCGCTTCTTCGCTTCAGCTGCCTTTACCGCATCATCAATAATTTCTCTAGCGCGTTCTTCAGCATTACCGATTTTAGACTTTGCAGAATTCTTATGAAAATTCTCTGCAATAATCCAAACGATTACAGCTGTAACAACAACCGCTACCAGACAAATTATCGCTACTTGAATTGGCGACAACATTACAGGAGCACCTCCTTTATTAAATTTTATTGCACATATAACAAGACACATTACATATGTCATAGTTTACAACATTTTGATTTTATACTTTTTCACAAGATATGTCAAGCAATATAGTGTCATTATATCGAATTGTACCATCAAATTCTACAATATCTTGTAGCATTTGCCACCATTGGATAACTATAAAAGTGACCGCTAGTCTATAACGGTCACTTCATGCATCTTCATCTCTTTTAAAATATCATTGCTGTGAAAGCCCCGTCGAAGCAAATATTGATACACTCTTCGAAACTCACCATCATCAGCATTCTGATGCTTATAGTGTTTCTTCTCTAGCAGCCTGCGAATATGCTCTGATTCATCCACATCATACTCGTTCTCTACCACTTGATGAATGATTTCTCTGGATACACCCTTAGTCATAAGCTTCTGTTTAATCTGCTGACAACTCAATTTCTCTTTGGAATAGCGGGTAAAAACCTCCGCATATCTTGTATCGTCCAAATAATGAAAGCTTTTGACATAAGCAATTGCATCTTCTACACATTCCTCGGGATATTCGGAATGCTTTAACTTCTCGCGAAGCTGTTGTTCTGTTCTATCCATTTTCTCCAACAGATGTAATGCTCTCTTTTTAGCCCGCTTTCCTACGATATCCTTCATAAAAAGCTCGTATTGCTCTTCCGAAATACAGGCACCTGTCTCTATCTTCATCCCACGAATTTCAGAAGCATATACGAGGCAGACAACACCTGTGTCAAATTTTACTCGATATTTGCCCCTTCCCAGGCTCTCGGTTTCACGAATCTGAACCCACGAATTACTCTTTGTCATCGTCATCTACAGGTGCAGTTTCTGCAACATCTTCAGGATGATTAAAATAATGCTCACGAACCATACCTTCAATCATCTCACAGAATGCCGCATTCTCTCTCAAATAAATCTTAGCATTCTCACGTCCCTGACCAATCTTATCTCCTTCGTATGCATACCAAGCTCCCGATTTATTAATAATTCCAACATTGGCTGCAAGATCAAGAATATCTCCTTCTCGTGAAATACCCTGTCCAAACATAATGTCAAATTCAGCTTCCTTAAATGGTGGAGCCACTTTATTCTTAACAACCTTGACTCTTGTGTGGTTGCCGACTACTTCACCCGCCTGTTTTAATGCTTCTACTCTTCTTACATCAAGACGTACAGAGGAATAGAATTTCAGTGCGCGACCACCTGTTGTTGTCTCAGGGTTACCAAACATAACACCAACCTTCTCACGCAACTGATTAATAAAGATTACGATACAGTTTGACTTGCTGATAACACCTGTAAGCTTACGAAGTGCCTGACTCATAAGTCTCGCCTGAAGGCCGACATGAGAGTCCCCCATATCACCATCGATTTCCGCCTTTGGTACGAGTGCTGCAACGGAGTCAACAATAACGATATCAACCGCACCGGAACGAACCATGGTCTCTGTAATCTCTAGTGCCTGTTCTCCGCAGTCCGGCTGAGATATGTAAAGATTATCAATATCAACCCCAATATTCTTAGCGTATGCCGGGTCTAATGCATGCTCTGCATCGATAAAGCCTGCAATACCGCCGCGTTTCTGAACCTCTGCCACACAATGAAGTGCAACCGTTGTCTTACCTGAGGATTCAGGTCCATAGATTTCGATAATACGTCCCTTTGGAAGCCCGCCCAATCCCAATGCGATGTCAAGACTTAATGAACCCGTAGGAACTGTCTCAACATTCATATTCGCAGCATTCTCTCCCAGCTTCATAACCGAGCCCTTACCATACTGTTTCTCAATCTGTGCAATTGCGGCATCTAATGCCTTTAATTTATCTTCTCTTGCCATAATAAAAATCTCCTTTGATTGTAGCTGTTCGCTCATATGTTCCGAACAGATGTTTGTCTTTGTTCTAATATTAGTATACTTTTTCCCTCTTGTCAACTATTTATTTCATTTTTTGCACAGGCAAAAATTATTTGTGCATGCAAAATATTTATGTGGGAATAAGCCTTGAACACCACAGACCTTGAAGCAATCCGCCGCCAGCTATCGATTGCTTCTAACACAATAAAAAGACAGTCACCGAAATGACTGTCTTAATTATACTAATTTCTTCCGAACTCTGTCAATACAAGCCCTTTATTTCTATCAAGTGTCATACCAACACTCCATGCATTGACAAACAGAAGTAATGGATTTCCTTTCATATCAATAACCTTCTTCATATCAGAGGTTCCTGTTAATGCATCCACATCTACTTCATCTTTGTTTTCAATCCAACGGATATGCTCGTATGGAAGATTCTCCAGACGAATTTCTACGTTATATTCGCTTTCCAGACGGAATTTTAATACGTCAAACTGCAGCACACCTACTACTCCGACGATAACCTCTTCCATTCCACCCTTGTATTCCTGGAAAATCTGAATTGCACCCTCCTGAGCAATCTGGGTTACACCCTTTACGAACTGTTTACGCTTCATAGAATCAATGAGTCGTACACGAGCAAAATGTTCTGGTGCGAAGGTAGGAATTCCTTCAAATGCAAATTTATCTTTTGCAGTGGTAAGTGTATCACCGATGGCGAAAATACCCGGGTCAAAAATACCTATGATATCCCCTGCATAAGCCTCTTCTACCATTTTACGCTCGTCTGCCATCATCTGCTGTGGCTGAGAAAGCTTGATATTTTTCTTGCCCTGCACATGATATACTTCCATGCCCGCGTCGAATTTTCCGGAGCAGATACGCATAAATGCAATTCTGTCACGGTGGTTTTTATTCATGTTTGCCTGAATCTTAAATACAAATGCAGAGAAAGCTTCACCAAAAGGATCTATAACACCTGAATCCGAGTTACGTGCCAGTGGCGCAGAGGTCATCTGCAGGAAATGCTGTAAAAAGGTTTCTACACCAAAGTTTGTCAAAGCGGAACCGAAAAATACAGGTGACAATTCACCATTTGAGACCTGTTCTAAATCAAATTCAGCACTGGCACCATCCAATAATTCAATTTCATCTACTAATTGATGATAGAAGGCTTCACCTATTACATCCTTTAAGCTCGGATCATCAATGGAAATTAAAGTTTCTGTACCTTCCTTGGTTCCTTTTAGGGTATCCGCAAAAAGTCTTACCTGTCTGCTATTGCGGTCATATACGCCCTTAAAATCCTTACCGGAACCAATTGGCCAGTTAATTGGGCAGGTTTCAATACCTAATTCTGTTTCAATTTCCCCTAATAGGTCAAATGTATCATTGGCATCACGGTCCATTTTATTGATAAAAGTAAAAATA
>CAYMYV010000201.1:0-3796 GCA_964394775.1 uncultured Lachnobacterium sp.
GAACCTAACTGAAGGAAAACCAATCAAGCTAATACTTTTATTTGCACTTCCACTGTTCATCGGACAGCTTTTCCAGCTGTTTTACAGCCTGGTGGACACCCGAATTGTCGGCTCCACCTTAGGAGATACCGCTCTTGCAGCCGTAGGTGCAACAACCACCTTAAGCGATATGTTAAATAGCCTCTTAAATGGCTTTACCAATGGTTATGCTATCATCATAGCCACTTATTTTGGTGCAAAAGATGAAAAACATATGAAAAAAGCAATCGGTGGAACCGTTCTCCTTGGCATTTCATTTGCAGTGGTTTTAAGTATTTTATGCCTGTTATTTTTAGACCCTGTTTTGCATTTTTTAAATATCTCCGATGATATCTACTTACTTTCCAAAGAATATATCGGTATCGTTCTTGCAGGTCTTTTGGCAGGAACCCTTTACAACATTTGCGCGTCCATATTGCGAGCACTTGGGGATTCCTTTACCCCTCTTATCTTTTTGATTATTGCTGCGTTCCTTAATATCTTTTTGGACTACGCATTCATCCTGTACTTTGGAATGAATGTTGGAGGTGCTGCACTTGCCACGGTCATTTCACAGGCAGTTTCTGCCCTGTTGTGTTTTATATATATGCGCAAAAAATATCCATCTCTGTCTCTTTGCAGGGAGGATTTTAATATACCAAAGTTTTTGTATCAGAAGCTCCTTGCCACAGGTACTTCCATGGGCTTCATGTCCTCCTTTGTCAGCTTAGGCACATTGGCGCTCCAAACTGCCATCAACACCTTTGGCACCAATATTATCGTTGCACATACTGCAGCCAGAAAAGCAACTTCTATTTTCATGCTGCCTTTCGGTGTGTTCGGGACCACCCTTGCTACCTACTGTGGGCAGAATCTGGGTGCCGGAAAATACTCCCGCTTAAAAGTGGGGATTCGTGATACCGTATTACTTACTTTCCTGTGGTGCACAGGCGTTATCCTTGTAGCATATACCCTGTCTCCAACAATCGTACGATTAATTACCGCCACCACCGAGCCGGAGGTTATCGAAACAGCATCTCTTTATTTAAAAATAAATACTGCGTTTTATTTTGTTCCTGCTGTCATCTGCCTGTTCCGCAATAGTATGCAAGGCTTTGGCGACAGCAAGACTCCGGTATTCTCTAGTTTTCTGGAGCTTTTCTGTAAAGTTATTGCAGCCTTTTTGCTAGCTCCAGCCATTGGCTATATGGGCATTATCGTTGCTGAACCTATTGCATGGTTTGTCATGGTAATTCCACTTATTATTAATATGGCCAGAAGCCCTATTCTTAAAATGAAAGACAAAAACGCTCCTTGTGAATCGCAAACGTAAAAGTAGCTCCCCTACACAGCTTTCGTCACAAAATGCTTTACATAATCCACTGGATTTGCCAGCTCCGTACGGAAAAAATCCGGATAGTAGGTCTGTGGCCCGTCCGCTGTAATCTTAAACACCAAAAACAGGGTATAGATAGCCAGTAACTTAGAGATATCTTTATTTCTCAAACAATACCTGTTTCCTCAAAGAACTCTCTTTTTAAAGCCTCTTGAGGTGTTTCCCCATGTTGTACATAACCACCTGGGATAATGAGTAAGCCCGTCCCATCTCCATAGGTATGTCTCGCTAACAAAACTTTATTGTCTTTCATTACTACGCCAGTTACCGACTGGCACCAATTTGTGTTATTTTCCATTTGCTATTACCCAATCCAAACCTGCTGCTTTTTACAATATCTATCACTATAAATACTTCAAAATGTCTTTTATCTCACTGACAATAATATCCGGCTTATGCTCAATCAGTTCCACATTTCCGTCCGCAAATGACCCTTGCCTTACCCATATTGTACGCATTCCTATTTGTCCGGCAGGCTCAATATCATTGTCTAATCTGTCACCTATCATATAAGCCTCTTCTGATAGGCATCCCGCTTTTTCCAGTCCTAGTTTGAAAATATTCAAATCTGGTTTTGACACACCTGCCTCCGCAGAAGAAATGATTACATCAAAATACTTTCTAATTCCATACGCAATCATTCTTTCCTCCGTCCCATAATTTTGATTTGCTATAATTCCAAGCTTATATTTTCCACGGAGCTGCTCGAGAACATCCAAAGTCTCATCATATAGCTTTTCAAGATGCGTTGGCCATTTTATCGTTTCCAGCCCAAACTCTTTGGCCGCATCCTTATACGGCAAACGATTCAAAGATGCATATTCCTTCATGCGTTTTTCTAACAGCTCTCTACTTGGGGCATTCGGTTGTCCTAATAATTGTTGCAAACGATATTCCGCACAGTCGCTTTCATCTATCAAAGTTGATCCCAAGTCAAAAAATATCCATTTCATATACGTAAATATAAACCTATTCCCTTTTTCCGTTTGCTCATATACCCGAAAGCCCAAACCTTCAAAACATTTTCTGGAAACAGCATTAAAGTCATAAATCTCATTTACGCGCAAGCACTCGTAGCCTAATTCTTTTCCTCTTTCAATAAGCCTTCCAATTACACGCTTCGCAATTCCCTTTCCGCGATAGGATTTGTCCCCGATTACAATCGGCATATCATCTTTCCAAAATGTCACGTCTCCAATTGGAAGGAAATCGTTCCCTGCTTTTACCTCTATAAAATACAACTCTCCCTGCTTGTCCAAATACTCATACATGCATTTTAAGGTTTCCCGGCTATATGGATTTTTCACGCCATCTACCATATAAACCGTTTCTACATCCTGATACCAGTCAAATGCAAAATCATATATCCCGTCAAATTTTCTCAGCCTAATTTCACTATCTATTTGTATAATTTCCGGTTGTTCAATCCCTTGTATTGGCATAGCATTTTCCTCTAATCCGTAAATTCATTGTATTACTTTGCTAACAGCCGCGCCATGTTTTCGCCTAAATTCTGCAAGGTTTTCTGACCATGAATATCATTTCCTTCAAGCTTGATATTCCAGTAGGTGCTGCTTACGATTGGCATTTCTGAATATGTAAAATACTTGTTCAGTCTGTCAAGAGTTGCACTTGCTCCGGAACGCCAGCAGGTTGCAACCGCAGCCGAAGGCTTTCCTGCGAAAAGTCGCCCATAACATGAACCCGCATAAAAAACCCGGTCAAGCAGAGCGCAAAGAGCCCCATTTGGTCCTGCAAAATAAACAGGTGTACCTATAATGACGCCGTCTGCTTTCACGATTTTTTCGATAAGCTCGTTGCATGCATCATCATTAAATACACATCTGTAGCTATTTTTGCAGCCTCCACAATGGATGCAGCCACGTACAGGTTCCGTACCTAATTGAAACCATTCACTACTGACACCATGCTCTTGCAAGGTTTTTTCAACAATTTTAAGCGCCTCATATGTTTCCCCATTTGGACGAGGACTTCCATTAATAAGTAATACCGTCATTATCTTTCTCCTTCCTGTTTCTTCTCTCGAATTTCCGCCAATATGGAACCTAAGTCTTCTTTTTCCATGGAATAAGTAACCACTTCCAACACCTTATAAAAAATCACCATATCTTCAGAAACATCCACACTTCTTAACATTGCCCGATAGAATTCTACCGCAAGCTCCGAAATCTTTTTGAGCATCTGCTCCTTCAATTTCCAGCAATCAATGTCATCATTTTTCAGAAGGTCTAAATCATATTCCACCGTATTGCCACAAGGGCCTCTACTATTACGTTACAAAACATTTTAACAATTAATTATCAAGCTGCTTCGATACAAAATGCGCCGTTTCGTTCCTGTCCTCTAAAATATATGGAATCA
>CAYMYV010000202.1:0-3777 GCA_964394775.1 uncultured Lachnobacterium sp.
GAAGTCCCATCTTAGCCTTTAAGCCGATGATTCTTGTAAGAGCTTCTGTCATACGCTCTTCTGAGATGATTCCATTCTTATATGCATGAAGCATTGTGTTGTAATCTTCATCCGGGTCATTGAAGAATAAGAACATATCGCAACCGGCGTTGATTGCAAGTGGAAGCATATCACAACGTTTCATACGGTCTGTCATAGCAACCATATGAGAAGCATCTGTTACAACCATTCCATTGAAACCTAACTTATCACGAAGAAGCGTTGTCATAAGGTCATAAGACAATGTAGCCGGCATCATTTCATCATCTTTGATATCCGGATTTAAAGCTCTTGTATAGGTTGGCATCATAATGTGTCCACCCATGATTGCATCAAGACCAGCATCAATAAGTGATTTATAAACATGTCCATAGGAAGCATCCCATTCTTCTACTGACAGGTCATTGATATTGTTTGCTGTGTGTGCATCTCTAAAGTCAAGACCATTACCAGGATAATGTTTTGCAGCACAAGCAAAGCCTTCCAATTCATGAGCACCTTCTAAGTACTGGACACTCATATCCGCAACAAGCTTTGGATCGTTACCGAATGCACGATTAATACATTCTGTGTTCTGCCAGTTGTAACCGATGTCACATACCGGAGAGAATGCCATATTACATCCGATTAATTTTGCTTCTTCGTTTGACATTTTTCCAAGTGCACGAGCGTACTCTAAATTACGTGTTGCGCCGATTTTAACACCTGCACCGATGTATGTTCCGCCAGGAACTGCTCCATCTCCACCCTGCTCTGTATTACATGCAATAAACGCAGGTACTTTAGAGTATTTCTGGATATAGCGGTTCTGGTTCTGTAAATCCATTGGATGACCAGGATTGTAACGGAACCCGCCTAAGTGATACTTGTCCGCAAGATTCTTAATATAATCTTCTTCCTTGGACTGTGTCAACTGGAAAAATAACTGTCCAACTTTTTCTTCGTCAGTTAAAGACCCAATCGTTTCTTCTACCCACTTAATATCTTCATCTGACAGATGATAAGGTTTTGCTTTCAAATCAACCATTCTTATTTACCCCCAAATAATTATTAAATTTACTCTTCTGTATCCATCTCTACATTCTGCTCGTAGTATGCTTCAACAATACGTTCATACTCTTCCTCGGTTTCGATGCTTTCCACAGTGATTTCTGTATCATCCATTTCCGCACGGAAAAGATAAACCTCTTCATCATTGATTTCGTCTCCATTAACTTCACCACAAAGGATGTAGTGTTTTCCTTCAAAATCAAACTCCTCTGTGATTGCAAATTCCATCTCTTTTCCATTCAAATCTAATGTGAATGTGTCAAATTCCAATAACTGTTCGTTTTCCATGTTTGCCTCCTGATTTTATAAATTATATAACGCCACTTCAATTCTCTCTAATGCTTCCATTAAAAGACTGTGTGGCAAAGCCAGATTCATACGGATGCAATTCTTTCCGTGGAACATATCGCCCCTCTGCCAAATCACACCTTCGTACACCCCGGCTTTAAATACATCATCAATCGTCTTGCCATGTGCCTTACACCACTCTGTAAAATCCGGAAAAATCATATAGGTTCCCTGTGGCTTAGACACAGCAATCCCTTCAAATTTGTCGACAAAAAACGAATATGTATCATCAACGTTTTTTGTAATGACCTTGCACAGCTCGTCTACCCATTCATACCCCTCCGGTTCATATGCACCAAGAAGTGCATGCATAGACAAAAGATTCATATTGTTGTAGTGACTTAGAGAAGCTTCCTTTCTCACACGGTCACGCAAATACTTATTGTAAATAATGTGATAGCTTCCCACCAGTCCTGCCAAATTAAATGTCTTAGACGGAGCATATTCTGCAATTACCCGCATCCTGGCATCTTCGCTGATTGACTGGAGAGGAATATGCTTATAACCCTCCAGTATGATATCCGACCATATTTCATCGCACACCACCATCACATCATGCTTCTTAAAAAGCTCCATGGCTTTCTCTAATTCCCAGCGTTCCCACACACGCCCTGTTGGGTTATGTGGCGAACAAAAAACAGTTGCGTGAATATTATTCTCAACTATTTTCTTTTCCATATCCTCAAAATCCATACGGTATATACCGGCTTCATCCTTAACAAGCGGGCTATGGATAATGTCATAACCATTATTCTCAAGGCTCATGGTAAAACCAATATAGGTTGGAGAATGAAGCAGCACCTTCTCCCCTTTTGAACAAAGCACGTTTAGGGCACTGATTACACCGCCTAACACACCATTTTCATACGCGATACACTCTTTGGTAAGCCCTTCCATGCCGTTACGTGTCTCCTGCCACCGGATAATCGCTTCAAAATACTCATCCGGTTCTATAAAATAACCATACTCCGGATGATTTACCCGTTCCACAATGGCCTGCGGTACCGTTGGTACTGTAGCAAAGCTCATGTCTGCCACCCACATAGGAATTGGTGCTACCCCCTCTTTTACCAGGCATCCTTCCAGCATCGCCTCATAACCATCTACTGCAAGTGTATTTCGACCACCACGATTCATAATCGTTGTAAAATCGTATTTCATAGTTTCTCTCCCTGCAAACCATTGTATACATCTGTCTTTTAGTGTAGCACATTTTTTCCCATTCGTATAGTGAATTGTTTATACTTTTATTATTCTTTTTCTTGTATACAAGTATTGACCCTTTCCAACACAGGCTATATAATAATAGATAAGTCACCAGAGTGACAAACTTAGCGACAATACTTTTTGGAAAAAGGAATAGGAGGAATTTACAACATGAGACAGATTTACAATCTGAACACAAAATGGGCATTTTCCAAGGAAGCTTCTGCTGTACCGGAAAAAATGCCTGAAAAATGGTATTGGGTTACTTTACCACATACCTGGAATGATATCGATGGTCAGGATGGAGGCAATGACCTTTATCGTGGAACTGCTTACTATGCTAAGACTGTTTCTAAAATGGATCTTCCAACGGCAGACCAGTATTACTTGGAATTTAACGGTGCTAACTCTTCTGCAAAAGTATATATCAACGGCAAAGAGGTTGCTGTTCACCACGGCGGATACTCTACATGGAGAGTGAACATAACAGAAGAATTAACGGACGAAAGCTTAATCGTTGTAGAAGTAGACAACTCTCCTAACCAGACTGTTTACCCACAGGTGGCAGACTTTACCTTCTATGGCGGTCTCTATCGTAACGTAAATATCATCGCAGTTAGCGAATCACACTTTGACCTTGATTACTACGGTGGCCCTGGTATTGCAGTTACTCCTGAAATCGATGGGGACGACGCAGCTGTTAAGGTTGACGTATATCTGACAAACGCAAAGGCTTCTCAGGAGCTTATGTACACCTTAAAGGATGCCGAAGGCAATGTTGTTGCTGCTGATAAGGTTGGTGCAGAGGAAACAAGTGTTACCTTCCGTATCAAAAATGTACACCGTTGGCACGGACGCAAGGATCCATACCTTTACACAGCAGAGGTTTGCTTAGTAGAAAATGGAAATGTCCTTGATAATGTTAGCACACGCTTCGGCTGCCGTACTTATGAAATCCATCCTGAAAACGGATTCATTTTAAATGGCGAAGAATATCCACTTCGTGGTGTGTCTCGTCATCAGGATAGATGGGGCGTCGGTAATGCACTCCTTCCAGAGCATCATGAGGAAGACATGGACTTAATCTGCGAGGTTGGTGCTACCACCATCCGTCTTGCACATTATCAGCATGAC
>CAYMYV010000203.1:0-3761 GCA_964394775.1 uncultured Lachnobacterium sp.
GTAATGACCGGAACCTTAAGTGTTATGGTCTTCGCAATTGCTTCCGCGATTGCCACACTCTGTCCATTGGTTTCCGCCTCCAGTCCCGGATATGCACCCGGTGTATCTACGATTGTAATGACTGGTCGGTGAAACTTCTCCGCCTGCTTCATAAGACGTACCGCCTTACGGTAGCCTTCCGGAGAGGTCATACCAAAATTGTACTTAATATTCTCCTCTGTGGTGCGACCCTTACGGTGTCCGATGACGGTCACCGGCATTCCTCGAAAGGAAGCAATTCCTCCCAGAATACTCTCATCCTCTGCACCGAGTCTGTCGCCCTTTAATTCCACAAAGTCTTCAAACAGCGCGTCGATATATTCGGTAACTGTTGGTCTGTTTTTCTTACGTGCAATCTGTACTCTTGTATAAGGAGTAAGCACCTTTGATTCTTCCATGTTGTTTCATCCTTCCTTGAATTTGTGCCCTTCCACAAATTCACGCACGAAGCTTACTTCGCACCTTTTGCACTATGTAGACGCAAAATTCGTCCCAACATACTCTTCATTTCCTGTCGCTCTACTACCATATCGAGCATACCGTGCTCTAGGAGAAACTCTGCTCTCTGGAAGCCTTCTGGCAGCTCCTGTCCGATGGTCTGTGCAATGACACGTGGCCCTGCAAAACAAATCAGTGCCTTTGGCTCCGCAATCATGATATCTCCAAGACTAGCATAGCTTGCACTGACACCTCCGGTGGTTGGATTTGTGAGAACGGATATAAATAATCCACCCTTATTTTTAAAGGTTTCCACTGCCGCAGCAGTTTTTGCCATCTGCATGAGGGAAAAAAGCCCTTCCTGCATTCTGGCTCCGCCGCTGGCCGAAAAAATCACAAGCGGCAGCTTCTTTCTTCTGGCCGTTTCCGCAAGGCGTGTGATTTTCTCACCCACAACAGTACCCATACTACCCATCAGAAAGCTACTGTCTAACACCCCAATGGCAACCTTCTCTCCTTCAATTTTACCAATCCCGGTTACTACTGCATCTTCCAAGCCCGTCTTCTGCTTCATGTCATCCAGCTTCTTGCGATACCCTGGAAATGCAATTGGATTCTTGGTTTTTAAACCAGCATCCATTTCCTTGAAGCTGTCCTCATCGCAAACAAGCGCAATACGCTCTCTTGCAGAAACAGCATAATAATATCCGCACTCCGGACATACAAGACTCGTCATCGTCAGCAGCTGTCGCGCCATTTTTTCCTTGCACTCAGGGCATTCCACGATTTCTTCTCTACCCGAAAGGCTGTCTCTTATTTTTTTCAGGGAATCTAATTTCTTACGTTTTAAAAGAAATACTTCACTCATACTCTACTTACACGCTTTCTATTTTCTCCCATTCCTTGATGGCGTCACTATTCTTATCCCAGAAGGATGTGTCATAGCTTCCTTTGATAAAATCCGTATTATACATGAGCAAATGCATAAACTCTGCATTCGTTGGAACACCTTCAATAGCAAGCTCCTCTAAGGCTCTTCTCATACGACGGATGGCTTCTAATCTCGTGTTTCCGGTAACGATGACCTTTGCCAGCATGGAATCATAATATGGGCTGACCTCATAGCCGGTATACAGATGGCTGTCTACACGCACCCCCGGTCCTGCCGGAAAATGTAAAAAGTCAATCTTCCCAACACCCTCCGCATTGATTCTGCACTCAATTGCATGCCCTTGAAGCTTAATCTCCTCCTGTGTGTGACTTAGCTTCATGCCTGCTGCAATTCGAATTTGTTCCTTAATCAAGTCAATGCCTGTAATAAGCTCTGTTACCGGGTGTTCTACCTGAATTCGGGTGTTCATTTCAATAAAATAAAAATTGTCATTGTTATCTAACACAAATTCGATGGTACCGGCGCTGTAGTATCCGGCCGCCTTTGCAGCTCTTACTGCAACCTCACCCATCTCCTTGCGAAGCTCTGGCTTTAATACCCATGATGGGGATTCCTCCAGGAGCTTTTGATTTCTTCTTTGGATAGAGCAATCACGCTCTCCAAGATATGTAACATTCCCATGCTTATCTGCAAGAATCTGGAATTCGATGTGATGTGGATTTACAATCAGTTTTTCCACATACATGCTATCGTCACCAAAGGCTGCCTTTGCTTCTGCTTTGGCTGTTTCAAAAGCCTTTGCCAGCTCTTCTTCGCTGTAGGCTCTACGCATACCCTTTCCGCCACCGCCGGCAGACGCTTTGATAAGTATAGGATATCCAACCTCTTTCGAAACTGCAACCGCTTCTTCCACGGTCGCTACCAGCCCCCTAGAGCCTGGCACGGTAGGCACATCATTTGCCTGCATCAGCTCGCGCGCCGCCTGTTTATCTCCCATCTTTTCGATAATCTCTGCGGATGGCCCAATGAAAACAATTCCATTTTCTTCACATTTTCTTGCAAAGCCAGCATTTTCTGATAAAAAGCCATACCCCGGGTGAATGGCATCGCAGCCCATCTTGCGGGCAGCTTCGATAATCACATCCTCCTTTAAGTAGCTTTCACTGGCTTTTGCCGGTCCAATGCAGATATTATGGGTTGCTAACATCACCGGCAGGGAGCTCTCATCTGCGGTGGAATACACCATAACCGTTTCAATGTCCATCTCTCGACAACAACGAATGATTCGAAGTGCAATTTCTCCTCGGTTGGCAATTAAAATTCTTTTAAACATACTGCTCTCCATTCTTGTTGTTACTTGAAGCTCTCTAATTAGCTCATACGGATTAAAACCTCGTTATACTCAACAAGATTTCCATCTTCTGCTACAATTTCTTCTACAATGCCATCTTCTGTGGCGGTGATTTCATTCATCAGCTTCATGGCTTCAATGATACCAACCACATCACCCTTCTTCAGCTGCTGACCAACCTCAACAAATGGTTTCTCATCCGGACCAGGTGCACGATAGAAGGTTCCTACAAGTGGAGCTGTGATAGTTTTGGTTGTAGCAGCCGGTGCCGGTGTTCCAACAGGCATTGGAATTCCCTGTGGTGGGATTGGCGGCAGCTGTGGCATTGGCGGCATTGGTGGAACCGGCCCACATGCACACGCCTTCTTCACTGACAGCTTCACACCCTCCAGCTCAAGAGTAAGCTCTGCAAGAGTAGACGCTTCAAACTTATCCATCAGCTGATATACTTCATTTATGTTCATATCAATAACCTCTATTATTTTGCTTATTAAGATGATTAATTTGCGTTGCTGTCGATATAGTTCACGATATCGCCAACTGTAACAAATTTCATAAGATCTTCATCCGGAATAGAGATGTCAAATGCTTCTTCCAAAGCCATGTTAAGTTCTACCGCATCTAAAGAATCTGCACCAAGGTCGTCTGTTAATTTTGCTTCCATAGTTACTGCATCCTCGTCTACACTAATTGTTTCTACGATAATTTCCTTTACTTTTTCAAATGTCATTTTTTGTTCTCCTTTTAATAAAATATTCTGTCTAAAGATATTTAGTTAAAGATATTTAACTAAATACATTGAGCATTATACTCTTTGCGAAAGATATGTCAATGAATTTTTTATGAATTTTTTGTAACAAGGACGAAAGTACTACAAAAAAATATTGCGGTCGAAAAATTCGACCGCAATATTTTTCTTTACTTCATAGCATCTTCACGTCATTTAGCTTCACCATGCCATGTACTAGCCGTTGTATCAAAGTACATTAACGTCTGATATCATAATACTGTCCATCTTCGCCTAATACTTTCGGAAAAAAG
>CAYMYV010000204.1:0-3686 GCA_964394775.1 uncultured Lachnobacterium sp.
GTTGGAATAATTTCGTCAAATACGCATTTTCTTAAGTGTTCGTTCATAACCGAATCATCGATACAGCTCTTAACTGTGTCTTTGCCTTCTAATAAAGCGTAAGGTACAAGGGAGGTATGAGCACCATTTAAGATACGAACTTTTCTGGTACGGTACATCTCAAGCTTGTCAGGTGTAACGATTACGTTAAGTCCTGCTGCTGCGAAGTTGATTTCGCTTTCTAAATCGTAATCTGTTTCAATAACCCAAAGATGGAAGAACTCTGATGTGTTTACCATGTTATCTTCATAGCCAAGACCTAAATCTTCTCCCTTTGGATAACCTGTGTTGATACGGTCTACTAATGTATTTGTAAATACGTTTTCATTTTCTACCCATGCCTTGAAATCATCACCTAAATTCCAAAGGTCAGCATACTGAAGGATGCATTTCTTTAAGTTGTCACCATTGCGGTTGATAAGCTCACATGGTAAGAAAATAAATCCGTTTAATCCTAAATCATATCTCTCCTTAAGAAGTACTGTAACCTTTGCAGGGAATGTCTTAGGTGGACAATCTGTTGCCTTGTCTGCGTCAGAATATACGATACCAGACTCTGTTGTATTCGATACAACAAATCTCATATCCGGATTCTCAGCAAGCGCCATATATGCATTCCAATCTTCATATGGTTTTACACAACGAGAAAGCACATCAACAATTTTCGTTTCTACTCCTTCACTGCCACGACATACATGTGTATATACGCAGTCCTGCGCACTTAACATATCACACATACCCTGTTCGATTGGCTGAACAACTACTACACTTCCATTAAAATCACTTGTTTCGTTTACTTTCTGAAGCATCCAGTCAACGAAACCACGAAGGAATCCTCCTTCCCCAAACTGAATTACTTTTTCTGGTCTGATTATCTTATCGTAATTCATATACCTTTCCTTTCTGTGACAATCTGTCACCTTTGATTTTCATCAAATACTGCTATTTTAATTCTACATCAAATTTAAGAATGTTTCCTTAAGAAAATTAACTATAATACACAAAAATCTTGGTTTTTTTGATATACAATGTTATAATCAAATAAAAACACATTTGAGGGAAAATTACATGAAGGGAAATATTGCAAAATACATACCTAACTATTATTACAGCAAGGTGGTAGATATCTTAAATCATGAGTCTACGCACCACTATCATCATGCTTTTGAAATCTATTATATGAAGGACGGCGAATGTAATTACTTTATTGGAAACCGCTCTTATAAAGTAATGCCGGGAGACCTGATTCTCATTCCAAGCTCTATCATTCACCGCACAAACTATAATGGAATTCCTCATACACGACTGCTGATTAACTGCTCCGACGAATATATCCCTGCCTCTGTTATGGAGCGAATCAATTCCGTCGGTCATTTATATCATAACACAAAGGCACTCCGGCAAATAGATGAAATATTTGCTAAAATTGAGAAGGAATATGAGAATCCGGACATTCTGTCTGCTGATGTATTAAAATGCTATACTGCTGAGCTCTTCTTCCTCATACTTCGTAACGAAAATGAGCATGAAACGGAAGTAGAGGAAAGCAATCTTGTAGCCCAAACATTAAAATACATCCAGAACAATTATATGAATGAGGTTAAATTATCGCTTGTTGCAAAAAGTTATTCCGTTAGTGCAGAGCATCTTTCCCGTGTGTTTAAAAAGGAAACCGGCTTTGGCTTCAATGAATACCTTACCATTCTACGACTTCAAAAAGCCGAATTTATGCTTAGAAATGAGCCTGGGCGTGCGGTCTGCGAGGTTGCTTATGCTTGTGGCTTTAATGATGGAAACTACTTCTCTTACAAATTTAAAGAAGCTTATGGAGTTTCGCCTACCAAGGTCAAGGGCAAAAAATTTGACCAGCCATTGCACAGCAGCCTTGGCATGGGACATCAGCATAGGGAGGTTTTACTATAATGCAGTATCATATTTCTGATAGCAACATCACAATTGAGAATCAAATCTATAGTGGCTCTCACTACGGCAGAGAAGACCATGAGGATGGTAGAAAATATGGAACCTTCCGCAGTTATACGGTTCTCGTAGATGGAGACAACGTTACTTTTAAAAACTGTACCTTTGAAAACACCGCTGGTCCCGGCGAACAAGTAGGTCAGGCAATTGCCCTATACATTGATGGTGACAATGTTGTCCTGGAGGATTGTGTACTTCGGGGACATCAGGACACCCTGTTTGTAGCACCACTTCCGGAAAAAGAGATTATTCCCGGCGGCTTCTTAGGTCCAAAGCAATTCACACCTCGTTTTAATCGCACGGTTTACTTTAGAAATTGTATCATTGAGGGCGGTGTTGATTTTATCTTCGGTGGTGCAACTGCTTACTTTGAAAACTGTGAATTCAAAAGCGTAGAACCAGGTTATATCTTTGCACCATCTACTCCGGAAACAATTTCCGTGGGCTTTGTTGCTACTAATTGTCGTTTTACAGCAGCCGAGGATGTTCCTGATGCTTCTTGTTATATTGCAAGACCATGGCGCATCCACGGAAGGGTTCGTCTGGAAAACTGCTATCTTGGCACACATATCCATCCTATGGGATGGAACGACTGGGATAAAAAAGAATCGCATACAACTGTTGAATTTATAGAACTCGGTTCTTATGGGCCGGGAGCTTCTGACACAAGACCTTCATACGTTCAACTTCTTGGCAACTCCTAAAATAAAGGGAAATGCTTGACTTAGAACCAATAAAACACCCGACAACGACTCACATCGCTGTCGGGTGTTTTCATAATATAATTTATTTTAGTATGATTTCTTTGTTGTTTCGATTACATTCTCTGTCTCTCCATCAAACAGATATACTGCACTGTATGGAATTGAGAAATCAATCTTGCTATCCATTTCCGGAGTATCATGTGGGTCAATCTTTAAGATAGCCTTTGTCTCTTCAATATCAACATATACGTTTGTATTGTCACCTAAAAGCTCTGTAAGCTCTACATCTGCATTTAATACATACGCATCACTCTTAGTACCAAGCTCAATTGCTTCCGGACGGAAACCAAATATGATTTTCTTACCTTCATATGAAGCAAGAACATCTGGTGTAAGAATTTCTGCTAAGGATACAGCACTCTTACCAATCTGGACTGCACCATTTTGTACTGTTGATGCAATGAAGTTCATTGGTGGTTCTCCAATGAATCCTGCCACGAACATATTTACAGGTTTGAAATACAATTCATAAGGTGTACCAACCTGCTGAATGTAACCATCCTTCATAACAACGATTCTATCAGCCATTGTCATAGCTTCTGTCTGGTCATGGGTTACATAAATTGTAGTTGCACCAACTTTTCTATGGATATCAGTAATTTCAGAACGCATCGTTACACGCTGCTTCGCATCAAGGTTGGAAAGAGGTTCGTCCATTAAGAAGATACCTACTTTACGAATAATAGCTCGACCTACGGCAACACGCTGTCTCTGTCCACCAGATAATGCTCTTGGTTTTCTATCAAGATAATCGGTAAGACCCAAAATCTTTGCTGTATGTAATACTCTTTCCTCAATAACATCTTCATCAACACCCTGAAGAGAAAGACCAAATGCCATATTGTCATATACGGTCATATGAGGATACAACGCATAGCTCTGGAATACCATGGCAATCTCACG
>CAYMYV010000205.1:0-3630 GCA_964394775.1 uncultured Lachnobacterium sp.
TCATTCTATCCTGGAATTCACCAGAAGATGGGTTAGATGTTTTAACAAGGATAAAGATACCCTTCTTTTCTTCCTTACATACATCTACGAAAGGCTTGATACCATCAGTACCAAGATATGGATTCACTGTTGCAAAATCTTCGTTGAATGTAGCATATGATTTGCTTCCAATCTGAACCCTTCCAAGGTGTCCAACTGCATATGCTTCTGAAGTAGAACCGATATCGCCACGTTTTACATCGCCGATAACTACTAAGTCTTTTTCGTGGCAGTAGTCTACCGTTTTCTGGAACGCTTTCACGCCTTCTACACCAAACTGCTCATACATCGCAATCTGAGGTTTTACAGCCGGAATCAAATCGTAGGTTGCATCTACGATGGCTTTGTTGTACTGCCAGATTGCTTCAGCTGCGCCAGCAGGTGTCTCACCAAATTCTGCATAAGCCTTTTCCTGAATATGCTTTGGAATGTAATTAAGCATTGGGTCTAAGCCTACGACGATTGGAGCGTTGGTTTTTTGGATTTTGCTTACAAGTTTGTTAATCATGATGGATTCCCTTTCTTCGTCTGTCTATTTTTCAGGATACTGCCATACTATTTGACACATCCCTTATGTATACTAATTTTCTTCTTTTGTACCGCTTTCTACTGATTGACTATGCCTCGTACACTACACGACCACCACAAATGGTACATACTACCTTACCGGTTACTTCTTTTCCATGGAATGGTGTATTCTTTCCCTTGGAAACGAAAGCATTCTTGTCTATCTTGTATGTGATATTCGGGTCAAAGATTACAATATCTGCAACCTTGCCCGGCTGAATATCACCTTTATCCCAATGCATTACCTTCGCCGGATTGTAGCTCATTGCTGCTGCCATCTGCATTGGTGTATAGATTCCGCCAAGTACCAGCTCTGTATAGGTAAGACACGCTGCGGTTTCACTACCCACGATACCAAACGGAGCCTTCTGCATAGTGTTATTCTTTTCTTCCTCAGAATGTGGCGCATGGTCAGTAGAAATCACCTCCATGATGCCAGCCTTTAGTCCCTGCTTTAATGCATCCACGTCTGCCTTGGTACGAAGTGGTGGATTCATCTTGTAGTTCGTATCTGAGCTATCTGTAATATCATCGGAGGTTAAAACAAAATGATGTGGGCAAACCTCAGCCGTTACCAATAGTCCCTCCTCTTTTGCTGCCTTCACCATTTTTACAGAATCCTCTGTCGAGCAATGGCAAAGATGAAGTCTTGCTCCAGTTTCCTTCGCGATTAAAATATCACGGGCAACAATCACGTCTTCTACAGAATTGCTGATACCCGGAAGGCCAAATTCTTCGGATTTCGCATCCTTATTCATGCATCCGCCATTTACCATATTGATATCTTCACAATGCGCAAGAACCGGAATATCCAATTCTGCGGCCTTTTTCATGGCATCACGATATAGGTTAGCATTCATAACAGATTTGCCATCTTCACTTAATGCCGGACATCCTGCGGCTACCATACCCTCAATATCAGCAAGCTCTACTCCTGCCTGCCCCTTCGTAATCGCGCCTACCTGAAATACGTTGATGCAGTTGCCTGCCTTTGCCTTTTCATGCACATAGTTGATAACATCTGCACAATCTGCGGTTGGCTTGGTATTTGGCATTGCAAGAACTGTGGTGTAACCACCATGGGCAGCTGCTGCCATACCAGTGTCGATGTCTTCCTTATGGGTAAGACCAGGGTCACGAAAATGCACATGCAAATCGATAAATCCCGGCATAACAAACATCCCCTGTGCATTTATCACTTTATCTGCATTCACTGTTTGGTCGGCAATTTTATCTGCATCTGTTTCGATTGCAATTACCCTGTCGTCTTCTACGAAAATATCTGCAATCTGATCCATGTTAGTAGCCGGGTTAATTACCCGCCCACCTTTGATTAATGTTGTCATAATAATAGTCTCCTTCGTAGAGCTTGCGCCTTTGCGCAACTCGCGTGCAAATGAATTTATTCGTTCACACTGTGCATATATCTATCCATCGCTTCTGCTACGATTTTTGAATATTTAACTGCTTCAACTACGGTTCTCGCACCTTTTACCACGTCGCCGCTGGCAAAAACACCTGGAAGTGAGGTATGTCCTTCCTCATCTGTTGCAATAAGTCCACGGTCATTTGCTTCTAAGCCCTTAGTGGTATTTACCAGCTTGCTCGCCGGTCCCTGACTGATAGATACGATAATGCTATCTGCCGGGTAAAGCTTTTCCGTACCTTCTACCGGAACAATCCTGCCCTCTTCATTCTCTACCGCATCTGCAAAAATCACACCTTCATCCGTAATTTCCATTGGAATCTTGCAGTAATGGAATTCCACGCCTTCTAATTCTGCATATTCAAACTCATGCCTGCTTGCTGCAACTGTTGAAGTCACTGAAAAGCACTCCAGCTTGCGCACTCCGTGACGAAGTGCTGTACGCGCCACATCCATAGCCGCATTCCCTGCACCAATTACGATGACGTGTTTTCCTAAATGGAAGCTATCCGGGCTGTACAGGTAATTGATACCATAATGAACATGCCCTAAGGTTTCCCCTTTAATCTTTAATGTATTTGGACGCCATACACCCGTACCTACGAATACAGCCTTATATCCATCGCGGAACAAATCCTCAATGGTAATTGCTGCACCAATACTTGTGTTTGGGCGAATCTTGATATCCTTTAAAATCAAATGACGATATTCAAAGTCATCAATGATGCTCTTTGGCAAACGAAATTCCGGAATGCCATAACGAAGCACTCCGCCAATCTTGTCTTTCCCTTCAAAAATGGTTACCTTATAGCCTTTTCTGGCAAGGAGCACTGCAATCGTAAGCCCTGCCGGACCAGAACCGACAATCGCAACCTTCATACCATTCGATTCCGCCGGACCATTGGTCATCTTAGAGCTGTATGTGCTTGAAATATAATTCTCAATTGCAGAAAAATGTACAGGACTTCCTTTGCGGCCAAGAACACAATGCCCCTCACACTGGTTCTCATGATTACAAACAAGACTGCAAACTGTGGTAAGTGGATTATTCTCAAATAACATCCAGCCCGCCTCATCAATCTTGCCATCCTTCATAAGTGAAATTACCTTAGGAATTGGTGTATGAATCGGACATCCCTCCATACACATAGGTTTCTTACAGTTTAAACAACGATTCGCTTCATCAAGCACATGATATGCCATAAAATACCCTCCTGAATTAGTATATAACTTCCCACACTTTACCTTTGTAATACGTGTTTGGACACACCAAGCACATAATACGTCATACTAATCTAATTTTACAATATACAAGCATATATGTCAAAACTCATTCCATGAAAAAACGTAGTTTTTGGTATTATTTTTCGTACATAAATCCTATGTCCTCATATCTTTCTTTAAAATCGACCTCACACTCATTATTGAAAATGGCAACAGGCGCTTTACGCCATATGCAGGTGCAGTTTCTAAAGCACATAACATTGTCTCAGGCTGCAGCCCCTTGCCCAGCCACGCAATTTCCTATAAGGATTCGGGTGTAAAAAGGTGCTTTCTAAAACTTGAATTGGCAAATTGCACAAATACCGTTTATTTGC
>CAYMYV010000206.1:0-3568 GCA_964394775.1 uncultured Lachnobacterium sp.
GTAAAGTATGAAGGCAACGAAGCTGGTAAAGCATTAGTAAGTGCTGGACCACAGTTATAAGATTAGTTTATAGTTTATACACCAGATGCTATCCTAGTATCTGGTGTATTTTTTCTTTTTGTATGAATTTCCTGTTGAATAAATGGATATACTAAAGTATAATTATTCTATACCAATGAGAAATGGGTTTTTACAAGTTACATAAGATAACTCACATAAGAAAAATGCCTGGAATGTTCGATAATCCTATATATTTAGAACCTACATCACTTTGAATGGGATTCCTATATGAGCTGTCGGATGTCAGGCCGCCTCGTATCAGCGGAAGGCAGAAAGCAGACTGCGGTTACCCACCTAGCATATAGCTAGGCGTCTAAATTGTAGGAACCGGCATTTTGGGTTATAAGGCACAAAAGATAAAGAAGCTACTTAGTGATAAGTGGCTTCTTTTTTCTATTATTATAATTTGGGACATGTAGGTAAGGGTATGAAAGAAAATTGGAAGTACAAGAAATTATTTTTTGTAATGGTAATCGTCGTTATAATCTCATTAGTGTTAACCGGAGTTATATTTGCAGATTTATTTGCTGATGTTAGCGGAAATGGTACTAAATATTGGTTTTTTGAAGAATCACTGCAAACAGGTGAAAATGTCGAATTAGAAAACGCTTATATTTATTCAAGTGAAAAAGGACAACTTGAATTTTTGTATGATAACATTATATATAACATTGATGGATATCTGTCAGAAGAATATACAGGTGTTGCGGATGTTGTAGTAGATGGAGATCAAATTGCAAAGGTAATAGTTAAGAATGATACTACAAGCGGTGTATTAAATTCTTATAATGAGAATTCGCTGGAAGTACTTACAGAGATAGTAAATACCAATGCGGGGGTTAATAATGCAATTACAGATGATGTTACAAATATAGAAGTGTTACAAAAAAACACATCAATTCCTTTGTATAAGGTGCAGGACGGGGAGGTTTTTCAGGCAAATTGGAATCAAGTGATTGTAGGCACTTCTCAGATTCAATGCATACTGGAAAATGGACAGGTATGTGCTGTTATTATTGAAGAATCATTACCGAATGATATTCGTGTGCTTATAAAGAACGGAAGCTCCATCTTTTATGAAAATCTATATATTATGAAGCAATCAGACGGTTCATTTATAGATGTTGCTAAAGAAATGTCCGAGCAAGGGATAAATACAATGGAATTGACCGATGAAATCGGTCTTGTAATATGTGATTCCAATAAAGCTGCAACAGGAGAAGCCTATGAAGGCAGCTTTCGGATTTTAAAAGAAGAAGAGGGATACGTCCTTGTGAACCAGCTTCCGATTGAGACCTATGTAAAATATGTTTTACCATCAGAAATGCCGACCTCGTTTCATGAAGAGGCTTTAAAGGCACAGGCGGTATGTGCCAGAACCTTTGCATATTCGCATATGAGCAATCAGTCTTATGCAAAATACGGAGCAAATCTTGACGATAGTACGAGCTTTCAGGTGTATCACAACACAGGACGTTATGATAAAACAGATGCGGCTGTGGATACAACAAAGGGGGAATTTATAACATGCAATGGCGAGCTGATTGCATGCTATTATTTTTCCACTAGTGCAGGAACGACAAATGATATGAGTGTATGGGGAACCGATACGCCGGAATATATATCAATGTGTGAATCTAAGGATACGGAGTCTCCATTTTATAAATGGACGGCGTATCTGGATATATCGACTGTACGAGAGAGCTCGTATGGCGCATTAAAATCTGTTGAGGTCTTATCCTCAAATGCTGCCGGATATGCCACGGAAGTAAAGCTGAAATATGAAAATGAAGAGCTCATACTAACAAAGGAAAATGATATTCGTAGAACACTTGGAAGCTATTTACAGGAAACAGTTCTTAATAATGGAAAAGTTAGAACTGACTTAGCGATGATTCCGAGTGCAAATATTAAAGTAATAGAAGTATCAGAGGACCAAATAGTGTTAGAGGGTGGCGGCTTTGGCCATGGAATTGGTCTAAGTCAGTATGGCGCCAATCAAATGGCCAATGCCGGTTCTGATTATAAAGCTATTATTGAGCATTATTTTTATAATGTTGTCGTGAAAGATATATAAATAATATGATTATTTGAACTGGCAAAGTTTTTTTGCCAGTTTTTTATGTAAATTTTCAATTGAAATTTCTTATGCATTAATAGATTCTGTGTAATCATAGGTGATGTTTTATACTGGTTAAATAACATAGAATAATTTAGGTAAATTAATGCTAATTTAAAATTGTATAAAACAATTGCGAATTGTGCAAAGTGCTACATTTTTTTATGTAAATTATGTGAAAATTGTAAGGTATTTTTTGGGTGAAAAATTTGATAAAATAAAGATGAACTAAATTATTTATATTTCGGGAGGAAATAAAAATGAAGAAATTAAGTAAAATTTTATCACTCATGTTAGCATTAGTGATGGTTGTTGGTGCAGTTGTAGCTCTTCCAACAACAGCAAAAGCAGATGGAACTTCTGTTTACAATGAAGAATTTACTACTGGAGACTGGGAAAATTCCATGGTAGTTGATGCCGCTAAATTTAGCAATTTGAAATTTGATGGTACAGAAACTCTTGTTGTTACATATGTTTCAACAGATACTACTCTGTGGGGTAGCCAGATACAGCTTGCAACTGGAAGCTGGTCGTATGTTATTGAAAATTGTGCAAATTTAAATCTTGCATCTAGTGCTTTAACAACATCTTATACAATTACTTCTGATTGGGCTAAACTTGCTGAAGAAGGTCTTTGGGTAAAAGGTTATAACATGACAGTTACAGATATTTCTGTGACATCAACATCATCAAGTGTAGAACCATCAGAATCAGAATCTGCACCAGCTGGTGATGCGCTTCATACATTTACACAGGGAGAAAACTTTGTAATTAATTGTGCTGATTATCTTACTGGATTTACCAGTGGTAAAGATGTTGTTATTACTGCTACATTAACAGGTAATGGTTATTTTAATGGTACAATTGGTGCGAATAGCGCTGGTACATGGGTAAGTGCTTCTCAGATGGAAGGGGCAGCTGCTGGTACTTTTGAATGGACATATGAAGTTCCTGCAGCAGATGGTTATGCTGAACTTCAGCTTTGGTGGTTAAATGAAGGAGTTACTGTAACACTTGACAAACTTACAATAACAGAAAAAGGTGCTGCAGAATCAACAGAAGCTGAATCTAACACAGAAGGTTCAATTGTTGACGAAAAAGGTGACTTCTCTGATATGGCTATCTACATGGTAGTATTAATGGGTGCAGCTCTTGTAGTTGTTAGTGCTGTTGCTAAAAAGAAAATGGCATAATTAACAATTTATTTATAAGCTAAATGAGTCGGAGGGATTATTCCCTCCGATTTTTTGTTTTATGACTTGAGTTTTCTAAGAACATATGCTAAACTATCATAAGATTTTAAAAAGATAAAGACTATGAATGTGTTAGTAGTAAACTATACTTTTTTCAGAGAGAGGGAATCACCGGCTGAAAGTTCCCTTAAGGTAA
>CAYMYV010000207.1:0-3544 GCA_964394775.1 uncultured Lachnobacterium sp.
AATCAACATCCATACAATCAAACCATTAGACGAGGAATTAGTTATCAAAACAGCAACAAAGACCGGTAAAGTTGTAACTGTTGAAGAACATTCAACTATCGGCGGTCTTGGAAGTGCTGTTTGTGAAGTGTTGGCTGAAAAAGCTCCAACCAAGGTTCTCCGTATCGGTGTAGAAGACCGTTTCGGTGAATCCGGCCCGGCTTTAGAGCTTCTTCACAAATATGAATTAGATGCAGAAGGCATTTATAAGAAAGTAAAAGCATTTGTAAAGTAATTCTTTCGTTTGAAAATTACCCTTTTGATGAAGGCGCCGTGGCGAAATATTTCGTCGTCGGCGTCTTTGTCATTTGTTTTTGTTTTTTTGTCGGTTTTTTTTCCAATACACTTCCATCATTCGTCAAAATTCGCAGAGAACTTGTGCTAGCATATGCGAAAAAGGAGTGGAACGTATGATTGAAATTGTTATGGACAAAGAACGTAATTTGAAAAATCTAAAGCAAATTGGAACCCCAAGAGAAGACAATAAAATATACATCGAGAATTTGGCCTACTCCAAAATTAGAGAAGATAGTTACCAGGATAAAAGAGTTTTTGTGCTGATGGGACATACAGAACGAATGGAAGGACGTTACGCTACATTTGTAGAAGCGGTCATACCTGTTAAAAATGCTGAGTTTACGGGCATTCTTCCACAGTGGAACAACAGTATGTGGAGTCAGGTGTTTCGTGAAATCAAACGAGTATATGAAGAAATGATTATTGTGGGCTGGGCTGTGGACGTAAGAGGAATGTCACCAACCGTAACTCCAGAGCTGGAACGTGTACATAGAGAGCACTTTGGAGGAGTGCATCAGGTGTTATTTCTTGTAGATTCCTTAGAAAGAGATGAAACCTTCTATATATATAAGGAAAACAAGCTTGTTCCAAAGGATGGCTTCTACATATATTATAGGGCAAGAAAAAATGATGATAAAAGCGACCTGGAGAATTCATCGCGTACCAACGGCTTTGAGGTGATTGATTTAAATAAGGAAGAGCCAGAGGAAATAAACGATATAAAAACAGTAGATGTTGATATTAGCACGCAAAGACCTGAGCCGGTAGCAAGAGGCCGTTACCGCGAAATGATGCAGCAGGCATCGAAACCTACAGAGAGTGGAAATACCGGTTTGGCGATAGCTATTGCGATGCTACTATTTATTGTGGGAGTTGGAGCATATGAGAACCGAGATGCTATATTGGGCAGTCAGGCAGAAAGCTCCAAAGCAACATGGTCCACAGAAAACGCAGGGGAAGAAGCAGAAGCTGGTGCTACATATGCCACAGATGCATCAGAGACGGCAGAAGCGGCAGATGCTACGCAAACAACAGAGACGGCAGAAGCAGCGGGGGAAACAGAGACGGCGGAAGCTACAGTGAAGGAGGGATATGAAATTCCGGTAGAAGAGCTTACAGAATCATCAAATTAAAGAAAGCTAATGACTTCTTTGGAGAGAATGTGCTATAATCGTTTTCACAATAGTATAATCCCATAGAGAAAGGAATAGGTCTATGGCAGAAATAAAAAAACGTGGGTTTAAAACTGTGGAAACCAATTACGAAGAGTTAGATGAGCAGAGTAGACGTTATCGTAAGAAAATCATTCGCAGGACGATAGAAGTTATTTTGCTGGTAGTCATTCTCGTGGCAGTGGTCGAGCTCTTATATGCACTTCGAAGCTTTGATTCCTATGAAATTCGTGAAAGAATCGAAAGAAGTAATAACGAGGTAACTCAGTTTGCGGAGTTTAATGATTATATCATTGAATATAGTAATGACGGGATTTCCTGTGTAACGCATAGCCGCGAAGCAATTTGGAATCAATCGTATGAGATGCTGACTCCAAAGCTGGATATATGCGGAGATTATCTTGTGGTATATGATTATGGTGGAACGAAGCTTTTTATATTAAATGAAAGTGGTTTGCAAAAAGCGATAGAAACAACTGTTCCGATACAAACCGTATGTGTTGCGAAACAGGGAACGGTTGCAGTTTTGATGCGTAATGGAACTGAAGCGCAAGTAAAGCTGTTTGATAAAAAAGGAAATGAGCTTGCAAATGGTAAATTCTATGGAGACAATGGAGGCTTTCCAGTTGATATAGCATTATCACATGATGCCACAAAGCTGGCGGTCGATATGATAGATGTAAGCCAGGGAAGTGTTGGAACGACGATTTCCTTCTACAATTTTGGCTCTGTAGGTCAGAGTGAAATTGATAATAATGTAGGAACCTATACCTATGATGGACTTTTGGTTCCGGAAATTGAATATGTATCTGACTCAAAAATGATTGCGCTGGGTACGGGAAAGCTACTTATTTATGAGGGAGCTCAAAAACCTGTTCTTAGCCAATCAATTGAGATAGAGCAAGAGGTTCAAAGTTATTTTTATAATGACAAATATGTCGGAATTGTATATGATAACCTGGAGAAGGAAAATGCATGGCATATTCAAGTAATGGACCATAAAGGAAATCTTGTGATGGAAAATGACACATCCATAGTGTATGACAGCATAGAATTCCTTTCTAATAATGAAATTTGTGTTACGAATGAAACAGAATGTGAAATATTTACGATTCATAGTATAAAGAAGTTTTCTTATACCTTTGATGAAACTATTTACAAGATTTTTTCGCGTGACAGAGGACAAAACTACACATTTATTTTTAAAGAAAGAACAGAAGAGGTAAAATTAAAATGAATTGGTTATTAATCGTTATTCTTGCATTAATTATTGGTAATGTTGCGTGGGGTTATAAAAAAGGCTTCATGCGAGTGGCGCTTTCCCTAGTGTCCTGGATAATCGTGTTGATTGCATGTTATGTGGTAACACCAGGCATTGCAGACGCAATCATAGAACATACGTCGCTTGCCGAAGTTGTTCAGGAAGCAGTTAATGAACGTCTGAATGAGGCACTCGACGAGGTAATCGATGGAACGTTAAACAACGAGGCAATTGCACAAGTTGAAGCAAAGCTTCCGGAACAGTTAAGGGAAACACTCTTAGGAGAGCATGATAGTCTTGCGGATTTAGTTACCGGTACAGGTGATATTTCCGTTGATACGACAGAGCTTGCAAACGGCGCAGCATATTTAATCGCCTTAATCATTGTGCTGATTATAACCCGAGTTGCTCTTATTATAGTTGAAAAAGTATTAAATCTTGTTGCAAAGCTTCCGCTTATCGGACAGGCCAATACACTGTTAGGTGTTGCCGCCGGTGCATTAAAGGGATTCGTATGGTGCTGGGTAGTGTTAACTGTAATTGCGATGCTTGCCTACACAGGTGCAAATACAGACCTGATTGCTCTGGTAAGTGAGTCACCAATACTTATTTGGTTATACGAACATAATCCAATTATGGGTGTATTATCCCAAGCTCTCTAAGTAACATGTCGTTAAAATTTAACAATTAAATATAGTAAAATTGGGGTATCCCAAGTCGACAAAAACAACATCTTGTGGTGTGAAAATTTCTTTGTAAAAAATGAAAATTTCTT
>CAYMYV010000208.1:0-3531 GCA_964394775.1 uncultured Lachnobacterium sp.
CGATTGCCTGTCCGCCTTTTACATAGCATACAGAGTTAGACTGTGTATATTTTAAGGTAATCATAGCGATTGCAAGGTCAATCTTTGCCTGTTCCGTAAGTTCTTTATTGTCTGTAACGATATTTGCAAAAAATTCATCATCAATTACAAGTTCGTTTCTACCCTGTTCAAAGGTTACGCCAAATACTTCTTTGGTTTCGATTGGAGCCGGTTCGTAATCCGGATCAATCTGGATGACACAGTAGTTGCCGTTTTTCTTAGCTTTTAAGATTTCAAGAGCCTCGTCTGTATATCCCGGAGCGATAACACCGTCAGATACTTCTCTCTTGATTACAAGAGCTGTTGATTTATCACATACATCAGAAAGAGAAATGAAATCTCCAAAGGAAGACATTCTGTCTGCACCTCTCGCACGGATATATGCGTTCGCGATTGGTGTGAATTCGATATCTAAATCGTCTACCCAGTAGATTTTCTTTTCCACATCAGTAAGTGGAAGACCTACTGCTGCACCAGCCGGTGATACATGCTTGAAGGATGTAGCTGCCGGAAGTCCGGTTGCTTTCTTTAATTCTTTTACAAGCTGCCATCCATTGAATGCATCTAAAAGGTTGATATATCCGGCACGTCCGTTTACTACTGTAATTGGAAGTTCGCCGTCCTTCATATAGATTTTGGAAGGCTTCTGATTTGGGTTACATCCGTATTTTAATTCGTATTCTCTCATGATTTTCTCCTTTTATTTGTCTGTGATTTAGCCATGCAGGCTCGAACCGACACTTCGTGTCTTTCCCGCTGCTTCGTAGCTAAGGTTCTCGCTGTTGGCCAAACGCCGAATAGAATTATATTCAAGCAACTTTATGCGAGTAAACTCGCAACACATGCTTGAAATAATTCTACTCTTCTGAATAGTTATTACATATTTTTATTTACGATTCTTGTTTCATACTCGCCAGTTTCAATATCAATGTATCTTACGAAAAGTGAAACCTTGTTGTCTTCATTTAAGTTTTCCCATACCATGTTTGTAAAGGTATCGATATCCTCATCGCCCATTCCAATCCATTTTGGTTCGCCCTCAAAACTTGGGAGTGGATTGATATCCTGTGCATAGGTGTGAATGAAACGACCCTCACCAGCGATTGGGTTGTCATATGTATATGTATAACGGTTGCAGCAATCCGGATTGCCGTTGTTGCTCTTTAAGATTGACATAGCGAAATCATATTTGCCATTTTCAATGTTCATGATACCGGAAATACGAGGTGTGTAGTTTGGTCCATCCGGTTCATACTCTCTTGTACGAAGTGACTGCTCAAAGGTAAGACCCTTTTCTAATCCTTCGTAAATTGTATCTGTCTGGTCGCCATTTGTAACGATTGTGCTGTTGCCAAGCACGCGAACCGGTGCGTAGATGATTAAGCTTGGGTCAACAAGCTTAGATGGGTCAAACGCTTCTGTACGAATGCCTTCGCCTTCAGTTACGAATACACGATTACGGCTGTTTTCACTTCTTCCCATGATAAAATAAGCTGTGATTGCCTTCTTACCATCTGCCGAACGACCAATTACGATTCCACGACCCGGATAAGTATTTCCTGCTAATTCTTCTCTTAAAGATAACATCTTCATTTTGCGTACCTCTTTCTTTTTGTGCAATTTTGACTTGTCAAATTCCAAATCAATCATACACCTAAATATTAACATGACGCCTAGTGTTTTACAACCATAAGCGTCATGAATTTATTTTCTATTATTTATTAACTTTTCTTATAAAAAGTCATTCTGATGCTTGCATGTTCGCAAGCGAACTTGAGATTTGATGCGTCTGACGACGCAGTTTCTATAAGGCAACAAAGAATTTCTACGAGATTCATCTGAAAAGACTCATTTTTATATACTTAACGCATCAAACTATACTATGGTTTGTAATGCAATACTTTGTCTTCTGCAGCAGCCCTATCTCTGTGCCGGCATAATGGGTAGAAATCCTATTTTCCACTTATGTTATTGCTCTTACAGACTTTACTATGGGTATATGATAAAAACATCCACGAAGCAGGTGCTTCGTGGATATTTATTAATCCTATGTTTAATTCCCAAAACTTCTTGCCCAAGTCACAAGAGAACCATGATGCGTATTCTCTGCAACTGTTTGCTTCATGTAATCGGTCACCGGACCATTCTTTCTCATTTTTCCTATAATCACCTCATGAAGCTCTTCGATGGACATTTCCTCGTATGGCTTATTTAAGTCTAATTTCTGCGGTATGCTTTCTTGTGGTATGCTTACACTTTCTTGTGGCACGTCCTTCTGCGTGTCTTGCGTCTTAATCTCTTCTTTCTCGATTACGACCTCTTTCGCCATTTCTACTGGTTTTGACATCTCCACCTTCGTCGCTTCCACTGATTTTGACATCTCCACCTTTGGCGTGTCTACTGGTTTTGGCATCTCCACCTTCGGTACTTCCACAGGCACCACCTGAATCTGTCCGCTGGTGGCTGGCATCCAGATTTCTCCTGAATTACCTGCAATCTCGGCAACAAGACTTCCTGAAGCAGAAATCTTCTTTCCCGACAACGCTCCTGTGTATTCTCCATTGGCTGGCACACCTATCGTGCAAGGATTGTCGTCGTTATTTACCATAACGATAACAGACGAACCCTGATAGGTTCTGGAAAAAGCATACTGTCTTGTGGTAAGGGAAAGCTCCTTATAATCCCCGTAGCTTAACTCTTTTACCTGCTGACGAAGCTTGCCCAATGCAGAAATAAACTGTACATAAGTATCTCCGGCTGATTTCGAAGCCCATTCTTCATAATTTAATTCCGGACGGAGAGGTGCATCTGCCTCTGCTCCATGACCTTTTCGTCCTTCGATGCCAAATTCTGAGCCATAATAGATCGATGGAACTCCCGGCAAGGTATACATCAGAATATGAACTGGCGCAAAGCCTACCGGTTTTCCAGCACCATCCTTTGCATTTAACTTAGATGCAATACGTTCTACGTCATGGTTGTCTACGAAGTTATATAATTTCAACAGACCGCCACCCATATCATTTAAACGCTTTACGGTATGGGCAATCTCAAAGAAATTGTGATCATTATAGCCCGAATACAACGCCTTATGAAGATGATAGTTTGTTACCGAATGCAGAGTGTCCGCATTCGCCCAGCGAATATAATCCCCATGGATTACTTCGCCCATAAGCCAGAACTCCGGCTTCACTTCATTTGCGGTCCGACGAAGGGCTTTCATAAACTCAAAATCCAATACGTCTGCTGCATCCAGGCGAATTCCATCTACATCAAACTCTGACACCCAAAAGCGAATTACATCGCAGATATAACCCACAACCTCCGGATTCTTCTGATTAAGCTTTACAAGCAAATCATATCCGCCCCAGTTCTCATAGGAAAAACCATCGTTGTAAGAATTATTTCCCCAGAAGTTTACATTGCAGTACCAGTCCTTGTATCTGGAATTTTCTCTGTTTTCCTTTAAATCTTTGAATGCAAAAAAGTCGC
>CAYMYV010000209.1:0-3487 GCA_964394775.1 uncultured Lachnobacterium sp.
GGGCCAGCTTAGAGCATAAGATTTACTATAAATTTGAAGGAAATGCACCTGATTATATCAGTGAAGAGCTTAGAGATTGTGCAAGTATTGTGTCAGATTTGGATGCAAAGATGCTACAACTCAATGAAGCAATTATGAAGGCAAAGAAGGAACAGGAAGAGAACTAAATGAACATCATTAACGTAGAAAACATTACAAAGGTTTATACAGAAAGGGAGCTTTTTCACAAAGCTTCCTTTTATGTGCAGGAGGGAGAAAAAATAGGTATCGTTGGCATTAACGGAACCGGAAAATCCACACTGCTTAAAATCGTGGCAGGCCTGGAGGAACCGGATGAAGGAGCTGTGATTCGTGCCAATCATGTGGTGATTAATTTTTTGCCACAGAATCCAAAGTTCGATGGGCAGATTTCCGTTTTAGACAATGTCATGGCAAAGATTATTACGACCGACATGGACGAAGCGCGTAGATGGACCTTGGAGAGTGAAGCTAAATCTCTTATGTACAAGCTTGGAATTACAGATTTGGAGCAGAAATGCGAAGAGCTGTCCGGCGGTCAGAAGAAACGTCTTGCTTTGGTGGCAGCAGTGTTAAAGCCATGTGATGTGTTAGTAATGGATGAACCTACCAACCATTTGGATTATGACATGGTAGAGTGGCTGGAGGAGTTTCTGCGCAATTGGCGCGGTGCGCTGCTGATGGTAACGCATGACCGATATTTCCTGGATAGCGTATGTAATCGTATTGTAGAGGTGGATAGAGGAAGCATTTATAGCTATGATACCAATTATTCCGGTTTTCTGGCTTTAAAGGCGGCAAGAGAGGATAGCCTTCGTGCCAGTGAGAGAAAACGTCAGTCGATTTTGCGCAAGGAGATTGAATGGATGCAGCGTGGCGCAAGAGCCCGTTCCACCAAGCAAAAGGCACATATTCAGCGCTACGAGGCTCTTCGCGACCAGGAAGGGCTCAAGGAAACACAAAGAGTGGAGATGAGTGCGCTTTCTACCCGTTTAGGGAAAAGCACCATTGAAATCAACAACGTATCCAAAGCCTATGGGGATGTGGTATGTGTTAAAGATTTTACGTATATTCTCTTAAAGGGCGATAGAATTGGTTTTGTAGGAAAAAACGGCTGTGGAAAAACCACACTTATGAAGCTGATAGCCGGATTTTTAGAACCGGATTCCGGTTCTATCGAGGTTGGACAGACGGTAAAAATCGGATATTATTGTCAGGAGATTTGTCTGACAACTGATAAGAATAGTCTGAAAAAAGAAAGCAATCTGTCAAATGCAGGACAGGCTGCAATTGAAACTGCATATATGGACCCGAATCAAAGAGTCATTGATTATATCAGGGACACGGCAGAGTATGTACGAACCGAAGACGGCTTAGTGTCCGCTTCTTCTATGCTGGAGCGTTTTTTGTTTCCGGCAGAGCAGCAGTACAGCCCAATTGGAAAGCTGTCAGGAGGAGAGAGACGAAGACTTAATCTGCTTCGAGTACTGATGGAAGCTCCAAATATTATGATTCTAGACGAGCCAACCAACGATTTGGATACAGAAACCTTAGCCATTCTTGAGGATTATCTTGATAATTATGATGGAATTGTTGTTACAGTGTCTCATGACAGATATTTCTTAGACCGTATCGTAAGACGTATTTTTGCCTTTGAGGGGAATGGGAAGATTACGCAGTATGAAGGTGGTTATACCGATTACATGAATAAGCGTCCGGAGCCGGTGGATGAGCATGTGATTGGAAAGTATGCCGGTAATTCTGTAGGTGGCAATAAAGCACTGGTGCCAGATGGAGAGAATGCCACAGTAGAGAAGCAGGATTCCCGCGAGACTTGGGGACATCAGAAGAAAATTAAATTTACATTTAAGGAACAAAGGGAATATGAAACTATTGAAGCAGACATTGAGAAGTTAGAAAATGAAATTGCTGCTTTAGAAGAAGAAATGTTAAAAAATGCAAGTAACTATGGAAAGCTACATGCAATTTCGATCGAAAAAGAAGAGAAGGAAGCGCTCCTTATGGAGAAGCTGGAGCGCTGGGAATACCTTGAGGACCTTGCTACAAAGATTAGAGAGCAAGGTTAACTCTCTTCGTTTAGGGTAATCTTGCGGGGAGAAAGCTTATGGAACAAGCTCTGCGGGATTCCAAACCCAAAAATGATGCCAAATACAATGGCTCCCGCAATTTCAAGAGTCTCTAGTCCTTTATAACCGGACATCTGTGTGTTTCCAATGAATAAATAATATGCGGTATAGTAAATTCCGGCACCAGGAACTAACGGGAAGATTCCGGTTAACAGGTATACGGTAACGGGATTTTTTCTAATTACTGCTAAGCATCTGCCCAAGATAGTAAGCCCAAAGGTGGCGATGCCGGAAGCCAGAACAAGATTGATGCCGTTCTGGGTACAGAGGTAATAAATCAGCCATCCAAAGGCTCCGGTAAGTCCGCACCATAGAATTTCCTTCTTCGGTGCGGTAAACAGCACGGAAAATGAAATAGTTGCCAACATAGAGATAACAAATTGAACAATAATCATGGTAATAATACACCTCCTCCGAAATAACCGTATACAGCATAGGTAAGGCAGATTCCGACTGCGATACAAAGCGCTGTAGACAGGGCGTCAATTAAATGAATGGTTCCGGATAGATAATCTCCGTTGTGGAAGTCACGAATAGAGGTGGTAAATGTGATTCCAGGGACCAGCGGCATAATCGCGCCGATGACTATCTTATCCTGTAAAACAGGAATCCCCATATTTGCAATAAGAATACTGCATGTGGCTACAAAAATACTTGTGAATACATTACGTAAAAAGCGTGAAACACGATGCTTAGTCAGTGTGTATAATACCAGCTGCTCCGCCATACCAATCAGAAAGGCAAAGCCAAATTCTACCATGGTTCCCCCAAACAGAAAGGCATAGCATGCGCTACCAAGTCCGCAGAAAAGGGTTTGTATTCCATTGGCGTATTTTGGCAGAGCCTTTGCTTCGGCAATTCGGGTCCATGCTTCTTCTAATGTACAATTATGATTACAGAGGTCGCGTGCAAGCTGATTCAGGTAAGTAATCTTTGCAAGATTCACTTCACCAAGAGGCACATGGCGAATCATACTGCAGGCATCCTCCTTGTCCTCATTTGCACTGGCAAAAATTCCATTCGATAAGACATAAACGTCAAAGCTCTGCACATTATATGCTTTTAATATATGAATAACGGTATCTTCAATGCGATAGATTTCTCCGCCATTTCGCAGCATTACATCTGCTAACTCCACGGCGAGAGCTAAAATTTCCTTCGTTGTTGTCATAACAATCTCCCCAAGATAATATATATTCAATTTATCCTCAAAATTGAGGAGTGTCAATCCTTTTGTTTTATTAGATTAGGGTGTCAAAAGGTGCTTTTTGGCAAATTGCACAAATACAGTTTATTTTCCGACACGTATTTCAAACATAAGT
>CAYMYV010000210.1:0-3471 GCA_964394775.1 uncultured Lachnobacterium sp.
CAAACAAAAATATCTTTTGTAACATTATTTTTGTCGAAAAGAGGTAGGAGAAGTGTCAAATTTGACACAAAATGTAAAATGTTAAGTGCAAGATTAAAAGTGTTACTACATGAAAGAGACATATCTCTTCAAGAATTTGCAGAAATGTGTGATTTACCACTGGAAACAGTTCGTAACGTGTATTATGGGAAAACCAACGATCCAAAGCTGTCTACAGCGATAAAGATGGCAGATGCATTGAATTTAAGCGTGAACTGTCTTTTGGGGAAATGCTCCCACACTCTGTCGGAGAGAGTACTCATCCAAAATTACAGAAACTGTGGTAAGCATGGAAAATCCATGATTGAAATGATTGCGCGCTATGAGGCTAGTGCAGTTAAAAATGAGCGGGAAGGAAATGGAAAACACAGAATTCCATGTTTTCTCCCACGTGGTGAGGCTCGCAAGGGCATTGTATTAGATATATGCGAGAGGGTGGAGATTGAAACCCCAATCCCAGAGGCGTTTATGGCGGTTCAGATGATAGACAATGATTTTGCGCCAGTGTTCTGTAGGGGGGACATTCTTGTGTTCGAGGATAGATTTCCGGAGCATGGGGATAGAGCAGCATTCATTGGTGGAAACAGGATTTATATTCGAAAGTTCTTAGAGGAAAATGGACAATACAGATTGAAATGCCTGCATCCATATGGAGAAGATATTATTTTAAAACGAATGGATGAATTTGATTATATTGGAACATGTATTGATGTACTTCGTTCGTAAACTATGGCAGTCAGGATGCTTCTCCTGACTGTTTTTACCTTGTAGGAAATTGCGTCTGACGACGCTTTTTTATATTGTAAGTTTCGGGTGTCAAATGGTGCTTTCGATGTGCAAGAGGTTATAGGAATAGAGGATTGATATTTAGATGAAAAATTGCTGTATTGGAATTGTGGCGCATGTTGATGCGGGGAAAACAACTTTATCAGAGGCCTTTTTATATGAGACGGGAAAAATTCGTTCATTGGGGCGTGTCGACCATCAGGACGCATATATGGATACGGATGTGCAGGAAAGAGAGCGTGGAATAACGATTTTTTCTAAGCAGGCACAGTTAAGCAGCGATGGTGTACAGATTACGCTTTTAGATACTCCGGGACATGTGGATTTTTCCGCTGAGATGGAGAGAACTCTACAGGTGCTGGATTATGCCATCCTGGTTATCAGTGGGACAGATGGTGTGCAGGGGCATACCAAAACCCTGTGGCGTCTGTTAAATCACTATCAGATACCAACATTTATTTTTGTCAATAAGATGGATTTGGACGGAGCGGATAGGGAGAAAATACAAAATGCATTGAAAAGCCAGCTGTCGGAGGGTTGCGTGGATTTTTCTACTGTGGTTTCTACGGTGGTGTCAGATGCTATGTCTGGTAGCGGTGCTGGTTTGGCTACGATGCTGTGTCAGGCTGAGCATAAGGATGAATTGTGCGAGGAAATCGCTATGTGTAGCGAAGCACTGCTGGATGCCTATATGGAAAATGGAGGGCTCACGGAAAATGAGATAAGTGATGCGTTGGAGAGTAGATGCTTATTTCCATGCTTTTATGGCTCTGCGCTGAAATTAGAGGGTGTAAAGGAGCTTCTGGAAGGCGTGAAGGCTTTTGCACGGCAGGCAGCGGAGCGTATAGTGGAAGACAATGTAGAGCCTGAAGTAGGGAATGCCGGCGGTAAGATGAATGCAGGTGGTAAGACGCATGCCGGCGGTAAGATTAAGGAGTTTGGTGCGCTGGTGTATAAGATTGGGCGAGACCAAAGGGGTGCGCGTCTTACCTATATCAAGGTGACTAGTGGGCAGCTGCATGTAAAGGACAAGATTACCTACAAGAGTGGTGCGAATGTGCTGGAAGAGAAAATTGACCAGATTCGTATCTATTCCGGAGATAAATATGAGATGGCTGATTCTGTGCAGGTAGGAGATGTGTGTGCAGTGACAGGCTTGGATCAGACCTATCCGGGCATGGGACTTGGTGCAAACACTACCACAACCATGCCAATATTAGAGCCGGTATTAAATTACCAGATTATTGTTCCACAGGGAGTAAATCCTGTGGAGCTGATGAGAAATTTGAAACAGCTGGAGGAAGAAGACCCACAGCTAAATATTCTATGGAATGAACAGCTACAGGAGATTCATGCACAGCTGATGGGACAGGTGCAGATGGAGGTGCTTGGCAGAGTGATTCTCGAGCGTTTTGGCGTGCGAGTGACCTTTGGACCGGGTAATATCGTGTACAAGGAAACCATCGCAAAGCCGGTAGAGGGGGTAGGACATTTTGAACCACTTCGTCATTATGCAGAAGTACATTTGTGGATGGAGCCGGGAGAACCGGGCAGTGGGATTAGTGTATTTTCCGATTGCAGCGAGGATGTGCTGGATTTGAATTGGCAGAGGCTGATTACCACCCACATTTTGGAGCGTGAGCATCCGGGCGTGCTTACAGGTTCTTCTATTACAGACATCAAGCTTACCATTGTAACAGGTCGTGCACATCTAAAGCACACAGAGGGTGGAGATTTTCGTCAGGCAACGTATCGTGCCATTCGACAGGGGCTACAGTCGACAGAAAGTGTGTTGCTTGAGCCGGTTTATGCATTTTCCTTAGAGGTGCCGGCGGAGATGGTTGGCCGGGCAATGACAGACATCCGCAATCGCTATGGTAAGCATGACACACCGGAGTACTTAAGTCGTGAGGATGGAGATGTGGCGATTTTGACTGGCACGGCACCGGTTGCTACCATGCAGGATTATATGACAGAGGTACATTCCTATACCAAGGGAACCGGACGTTTGACACTGGAGCTGAAAGGCTATGATGTGTGTCACAACAGTGCAGAGGTAGTGGAACGTATTGGCTATGATAGTCAGGAGGATACTGCAAATCCAACGGGAAGTGTATTCTGTGCGCATGGGGCAGGTTTTTTGGTGCCATGGAATGAAGTGCCACAGTTTATGCATCTTGAGTATGTTCGCCAGGGAAAGAAGGGTTCGAGAAAGAATGCTCAAGCTGGTGGGCAAGGTGGCTTTGGAGAAGACAAAGCCGGTTCTTGGGATGAAGATTTGGGATATAATCAAGGAGGTCTTTCCTACGATTTGGAGCAGCAGGCGGAAAGCCTTCGTGAGCTTGCAAAACGTCGCGAAGAGGAAAAAGCTAAGGTTGCCGCAAGTGCTTCTTCTTGGGAATTGGATAAGGAACTGCAACAGATATATGCAAGAGAATTTGGCATGAACAAGGATGATATGCTGGATGCGGAGCGTAAGAAGTGGGCGAAGAAATCGGGTGAAGACGAAGCTGGAAAGTCCGGGGCAAATTCAGGGAAGGCTGGAAGAGATTCCGATAAGAGCGCCGGAAAAAATGGCGCTCATGTGAAGCTGGATAAAAAGGGCAATCCAATTTATCCAAAGAAACCAATTTTGGAGGAATTTCT
>CAYMYV010000211.1:0-3456 GCA_964394775.1 uncultured Lachnobacterium sp.
TATATAAAACCTCAGCATTCTCCGGATCAATGCTTTCATAATAGGTTTTATACCACTCATACTCTACACCTTCTGTTCCGAAAATCACTTCTTCATACCATTTCTCTTTGATTCTCTCGAATTCGTCCTGTTCTTCTTTGTAAACAGAAAGTGCTGCTATCTGATTCTGCAGTTCCAAAATAGTAACATCATCCATATCATTTTGTGCAAGTGCTGCATCCAGCATTGCCTCTAATTCCTTGATGCGGTCTACTGCATCCTCGATAGTCTCAAATTGATATTGTCCTTCGTCTGTCAGTTCTTCCTCTGGAAGAATCATATTAATATATGGTATATCTTTTATTATCGGACGAAGTACGGTAGAACCAAACCCCCCGACATCAAATTTTATTAATAAAATTATAATTCCAAGCCAAACTACAATAATTAACAAGGTTACAAAGGCAAGAATAATTTTGCTTAAGATACTCTCTCCAGCATCCTCCGTATCCCTCTTATCTACTTTTGTCTTTTCTTTCTTCTTCGACAAAGCCATACGTTTCTCCTCTATTAAGAGTTATAAGTAAAGCTTACAAGCTCGTCAATTTCTTTACTTTCACTCGCTTTAATTTCTTCTTTAAACTGTTCTAAAGCTTTTTCACGAAGCTTTTCATGTGTTTTACGTTCTGTCATAACCTCGTTTAGCTTTTGTCTGGCATCATTTAGTTCAAGCTCTGCTTTATGTACCGCAACCATCTGACGACGAACCAAGGTTTTCATCGCATTCACATCTGCTCGAGCCTGTGATACCTTACGCACATCTATGGTCCCTGTCATCATGTCCTTCAATGCTTTTTCATAACCTGTACGACGTATGATGAGCTCTTGCAGCTTCTTTTGCTCATCCTGATATTTCTGATTTGCAATTCCGTATGCGATTTTTGCCTGTGACTCCAGTTTTAACTTTACATTCAGAATATTTTGCATTCTGTATTTAAACTTTGCCATACCAATCCCCTACTTTACTCTGCAAAGACTTTCTCTAAAAGCTTTATTTCCTCTTCAAACTGGAACTTCTCATCTGTTGCCTGACATAGAAACTCATTTACCACACGAATTTTCTTAACCGCATAGTCGATATCCGGATTGGAGCCTTGCTTGTATGCACCAATATTAATCAAATCCTCTGCTTCTGCGTAGGTTGCCAATACATTTCGCAGCTTTCCTGCCAATGCCTTATGCTCCTTGGTAGCAATTGCACTCATTACACGGGAAATACTCTGCAATACATCAATTGCAGGATAATGATTCTTATGACCAAGCTTACGGTCTAACATAACATGTCCGTCCAAAATACTTCTCGCAGTATCTGTAATTGGCTCATTCATATCATCACCGTCTACCAATACGGTATACAAACCAGTGATCGAGCCCCTGTCCGAAGTACCGGCTCTCTCTAACAGCTTCGGCATCTCAGAATATACACTTGGTGGATAGCCTCTTGTAACCGGCGGTTCTCCGGAGGCAAGTCCAATCTCACGCTGTGCCATGGAAAAACGGGTTAAGGAGTCCATCATCAGAAGCACATCCTTCCCCTGATCGCGGAAATACTCCGCAATCGCGGTTGCTGTTTTTGCAGCTTTATTACGAATCAAGGCTGGCTTATCTGAGGTAGCAACGACTACTACCGACCTTGCCATACCTTCCGGACCTAAATCTCGTTCAATAAATTCTCGTACCTCACGCCCACGTTCTCCAATTAGGGCAATAACGTTAATGTCCGCTTTTGTATTACGGGCAAACATACCAAGCAGGGTACTCTTACCAACACCAGAGCCGGCAAAGATTCCGATACGCTGACCCTTTCCAACTGTAATCAGTCCATCTACGGCCTTTACACCTAATGGAAGAACTTCACTGATAATTTCTCTCGCCATTGGGTCCGGTGGCAATGCTTCTACCGGATACGCATATGGTAATTTCAGCTCACTTACATCAGTTGGTCTTCCAATACCATCTAAGGTGTGTCCCAATAAACCGGCTCCAACCGGCACCTCTAATGGGTGTCCTGTATTCTCAACAATACAGCCAACGCCAACGCCCTCCACGTTATCAAACGGCATTAAAATAAGCTTGGATTCACGGAATCCAACCACTTCTGCCATCACGTAATCATTCATATCCTTGGTTAAGTAAATCTTACACAAGTCATTCAAACGTGCCTTTGGGCCTAAAGATTCCACCGTAAGTCCAACTACCATCGAAACCTTTCCATAAGCCTTATAAAATTGTTTGTCCAATAGCTGCAAGTACTTCTCTGCTTCTTTTACCACGGTATTTCCCCAACTGTGTTAGCTACACAGGGATCTGATATCCTTTTCCAGATTTGCAAGCTCCATGTCAATTCCACAATTGAACACACCGAATTCCGTTTCAATCACGCAATCCTCAGGTCCAAGTGTCATGTCATTTACAATCTCAATATTAATATCATTTCCTATTTTTTCTTTGATATCTGCAATGTGGGATTCGATGAATTTGAAATTCGCCTCCGATACACGAATATGAAATTCTTTTCCCACCTCAACATTCATAAGTGTATTGTTAATCAGATGCAGCAAAATCTGTTTTTTGTTATCAAACTGAATATCAAACACTCGATTAAACACGGCAATAATCGCATCTACGATATCAGATTCCATGGATTCCATTTTGGTATCATGGTCTGACTGAAGCTTGCGCTTCATCTGACTCAGTTCCTCCTGCATACGAGTTTTCTCGTCTTGAAGTTCCTTGTTCATGTTCGAAACGCCCGCATTATAGCCTTCTACTTTTTTCTGTTCAAATAACAATTCCGCTTCTTTTCTGGCATCATCGGCAATTATTACCGCCTCTGCTTTAGCGGTTGCTAAAATCTTTTCTGCCTCTGCTCTTGCCTGCTCTAGCAGCTCCTCCGGCGTAATCTGCGGCTCAAGAATAATCTCCTCAGCTTCAATCCCCGCAAGAAAACCATCTAATATATCCTCGCTGCTTGGAGCCGTCTCTTCTTCTACCCTTTGAAAAGCGTTACTGTATTTTTCGTCAGCATTAATTACTCTTTTTTCATTCTCTCGATTAATGACAAAGCATTGTTTTAACAAATTAGACAACGATATCATCACCTCCGCCACGAGAAATAACGATTTCTGCGGAATCCTCTAATCGACGGATAATACCAACAATCTTCTGCTGTGCCTCTTCTACATCCTTCATACGAACCGGTCCCATGAAATCCATATCTTCCCTAATCATAGCAGCAAGACGCTTTGAAAGGTTCTTAAAGATTACATTCTGAACCTCTTCAGTTGTACTCTTAAGTGCAAGCTCAAGGTCAGCATTGTCAACCTCACGAAGAACACGCTGAATTGCACGGTCATCCAAAAGAAGAATATCTTCGAATACGAACATCTTCTTACGGATTTCATCTGCAAGTTCTGG
>CAYMYV010000212.1:0-3369 GCA_964394775.1 uncultured Lachnobacterium sp.
TTGTATCTGGAATTTTCTCTGTTTTCCTTTAAATCTTTGAATGCAAAAAAGTCGCGCCCTGTGTGGTTAAACACACCGTCGAAAATAACCTTAATCCCCTGCTTATGGCACTCTTCCACAAAGCTTTTTAGTGTCTTATTCGTTCCGAGTCGGCTATCCAGTTTCTTATAGTCGGTAGTCTCATAACCATGTCCAACGGACTCAAACAATGGTCCAATGTAGATTGCGTTACAACCTATATTCTTAATATGAGTAATCCAAGGGAGCAATTTATTTAGTCTCTCCACGGGTTCTCCATGTGCATTTCCCTTTGGTGCTCCGGTCATTCCCAATGGATAAATGTGATAAAATACGGCTTCATCATACCATGCCATACGTCTGTACCTCCTGCTGCACACTTTTATACTTATGTGCATATTTTACTTATTCTATCCTTCTGTCATCAAACTCCATCAAATCTTCCACCCTGCATCCCAGCACCTTCGCCAAGGCTAGCAATGTGCTTCCAGCGGCCTTATTGATATCCTTTGAACGAAGTTCGTACTGTTGCAATGTGCGAAGATTCACTCCTGCTTTTTCCGCAAGAACCCGCTGAGAATACCCACTTATTTTGCGTTGTCGCTGTAAACGTGTTGGAAGATTTGCACTTTGAAATCTCTTGTTTACAACATCTACAAATTTAAGTTCAGAAGCTTCATGAAGTGTCGGATATAGCTGTTCTATCTCACACATCGAAATCACCCTCTGAATCTCTTCAAAGCTTCTTCCTGTAAACCATTGATAATATGCCAAAATCCAACCACTCCAATACTGTGGCGAACGCTCATAATCAATCTGTATTGGTGGAAAATCCTTCTTTACCCCAGAGGTATCCAACACATTCCATACCAATTCTGTTCCAGACATTCCAGAAATAAGCTTTGGCTCTCCTGCCCCGAATCGCTCTGCAAATCCACTTCCTATGAACACTTCCAAAAACTTATCCATATCCATGTCGCATTGATTTACAACGTAGTCCATGGCTTCTCCCATGGATTCCATGGCATCCTCAAGATAGCTTCTATCGTAACTGTGCATCATTTGGCATTACCTCCTTGCGAATAATATCCCGCATAAAAAGTCCGTCCATATCTTCCTCTTCCAGCATCTTCATAAAGTCCTTACGTGCCTGCTCATCTCTTACTTTACGCTTTAGATAATACTCCGAATTCTCTGCCATCTCAAAGCTTAAAAACTCTATTGCGTCAAAAGCCTTTTTACTTTTCAACACAATCTGTTCCCCTAGCTTTCCCAAGCTCATGGCATAGGATAATTGCTTATAGGATATTTGATTATTCAAAAACGCTCTGGCAAAAGAAAAATAAGAATCATCTGCCCGATAGCCAATCACGATATCATACTTGTTCAAATCAATTAGGTAATGTGCCTTTAGCCATTCCACTCCTCGTTTCATCACTGGATTAGACAAATGCACACCTCGATATTCTACCAAAAGTGCCAGCCAATGTAAAATATTATATCGTTTTGATGATAAATCTAAAATATGAAGTCCCTCTAAATCAATTTGATATTCATTGGCATATCCATTGGAGCATTCCGTGCATGCCCATTCCTTTGCCAACTCCATGTGCTCTGTACAGTAAAAACCTCTACCATAATCATTATACGATTTTCCTTGTCCATATATCGGTTCCTTAATGATATTTGATGAACCATGATAAAGCTTAATCGTTCCCATCCCATCTCCTATACTTCTGTAGAGTTACTTCTATTACATTGTACTTCTACAGAAGTACAATGTCAAGAATAAAAAGCGTCATGCTGACGCATCAATTCCCTATAAGGATTCGGGTGTCAAAAGGTGCTTTCTAAAACTTGAATTGGCAAATTGCACAAATACAGTTTATTTGCCGACACATTATGAGAACATATAGTTTTTGTTAGTGCTTTGTCAACACCTAGTGATTCGCTGACACGATGTCAGCGAAAGGCTTAACTGAGCCATGGACGGCGAATTTAAGCCGGTCACGTCCCTTTTTCAAATCGTTTTTTCAAAGCACTTAGAAAAACTTATGTTTGAAATACGTGTCGAAAAATAAACTGTATTTGTGCAATTTGCCAAACACAATTTGTAAAAGCACCTTTTGAGACCCGAATCCTATAAGCTAAAAAGAAGGAGCAATCGCTCCTTCTTAATACAAACACTTACTTTACTTTTGCTAAAACTGCTGGCAGAAGAAATTCTTTAATCATCTCTTGAGGCAAACAGAATGCACGCTCACTAAACGGATTAATAATAACCGGTTTGTCAATCCTCAACAGCAACGGAAGATAATCCTGCGGATAAACACATATTACAGAAGAACCTCCGCCTTTTTCAACCTCCTCATTTGATGTGAACATCGGTATAATTTCATGTCCATCTTCCCTCTTCAGAAGACAAATCTTCATCTTCGCATTCTGCTTCGGTTGAAAAATATCACCTTTTTTCAATTCTGCAAGATTCGTTTCTCCAAACATTGCCTCCAAATCAATTTTGACAGGAATATACAAGGGTGCCTCAGTTAATGCTACCAAAATGAATTTAAGTGCAAAATCATCCGTGCAACCGGACTCTAAGAACACGGAAATACCAGCCTCAAGGTATGCACGTGCTTTTTCTCTATCCATTTCTTTTGACGTCTTAGATGTATCTTGCACTTTTTCTTTAGAATGGAATACGAATCTTTCACTTTTTGCAAGCTCTATCACATCATCTGCAATAAGCTGATATTTTTTCCTTGGGTCTATCTGTTCACCATTTAACCATGTTCCGTTCTTGGAAAAATTATCTTTCAAAAACCACATACCTTCCTCATAACTAAAGGAAGCATGAATACCAGATATTCCTTTTTTTTCTGTATTCAACTTTAACTCACAGGAATCATCTCGTCCAACATTAATAATCCTTCTGTGTCCAACTACTTCCGCAGAACACTCATTGATAAGCACAAGTGTATCCTCATATAAAATCTTATTCTCTCTATAAACGTACTCACACTTAATCTCACCACAATGCGGACAAGTCTTATGACTGTCTTCATCATAGAAATGACCATTTAGGCATTTTACGGGTTTCATATGTCTCCTCCGAATCATCTACGAGATTTCACATCAACTATTCGTGATTTCTCTTTCTCATCACATAAATCACTACACCAAACATGCCTAACATACCAATAGCACAAATAACAGCAATTACAACTAATATTGTATTCATATCATTATTGGATGAAGATGTATCCTTATCTTCATTTTCTGATGTGCCTGCTTGTGTATCCACAATATCAGTATTTGGTGTTGTAGTCTCGGTTTCCTCTGGCTCGTTTG
>CAYMYV010000213.1:0-3345 GCA_964394775.1 uncultured Lachnobacterium sp.
CCTCTGCCTCAGATACCTCACAGTATTCCTTAATAGAAGCTATGTTAAGGAACATAACCGCGAATGGTTTTTTATCTCTATTTTTAAATTCACGAAGCTTTCCGGCCGCCTCGCTGTTAAATGGCGAAAACGCAAAATGGTAACCACCAATATCCTTGATGGCACCCACTTTACCATTTTTCAAATCCGCAATTGCCTGACGGATGGCCTCTTCCTCGCTACCGTTGTGTATACACACAGCGTTCGTATCCGTTGCTTCTTTTTCTGCCACCGGCGTCTCAGCGGTCACATAGCGCAGCTTAGGGCCGCAGTCCTTGCACGCAATGGTCTGGGCATGACGGCGAATGTTGCCCTGTTGTGTATATTCTTCCCAACACGTATCACACATCTTATATGCGTCCATGGTAATCGTATCTCTGTCATACGGAACTGCCCTTTGGATAGAAAAACGCGGACCACAAGCTGTACAGCTGATAAAAGGATAACGATATCTTCTATTTGCCGGGTCATGCATTTCATCCACACAGCGGTCACAGGTTGGTAAATCTACTGGTAGAAAACGACGCTTCTCTCTGGCATCGCCACTTTCTACGATGTGAAATTGCCCGTCCCACGCGGACACTTCTGTCTCGCTATCACCAGAACCTGTCTCGCCGGAAACACATTTTCCGCCCCCGTGCTCCTTAAGTATATTTTCCACATGTATACTATCCATCCGACACCCCGGCAACACACCATTTTCAGACACTAAATTCAGGCGATGAATAAAAGTATCCACCGCCTGCTTATTTCCTGAGATGATGATTTCTACAACACCACCCAAATTCTTCACTTGTCCCGCTAACCCTAGCTCTTCTGCCAGTTCTGCTACAAAAGGACGAAATCCAATCCCCTGCACCAGTCCCGTCACAAGTATTTTCTGTGTACGAATGTCCATGTTGTTTATAATCTTTCCTTTTGATGTTAAAATCGCAAAAGTTCTCTAAGATTATAACCCTCGAAATTTACTTCGTCAACTGGTGGAAACTGCATAAAAAAGCTCATTCTGACGCTTTTTCCCATAAGGATTCGGGTGTCAAAACGTGCTTTCTAAAGCTTGAATTGGCAAATTACACAAATACAGTTTGTAGATGCACGTTTTGACACCCGAATGCTATAAGATAAAAATACACCTCAGACTGCTTCTTCGCATCTGAGGTGTACTACATGCCAATTTCTACTTCCATCTTGTATAATTTATCTCCTTGTATTCTTTTTCAAAACATTCATGAATGTACTCGTCGCGTTTTTCCTTTGATTTTTCTTGTTTTCGCTGCGTAGCCTTTACATTCGGATTATCTCTTTTAGAATCATATCCACTCATCTCGCTCGCATACACATGGAAAAAAGCACTGCTTGTACCTGCGGTATTATTTGAATACACATACGTTGGTGGCCCACTGCCATATTGAATACTTTGTAACATCCTTGTTCCCCCTTCTAACGGTTGCCCGTTTGAAAACCACCACATCCTGTGGTGTACCTTTAGTTTCTTACTATATATATCGGCTTATTTTTTCAAAAAATAACCTTTTCTTATACAAAAAACATGAACACAAGCATCATAGCCCCTCGAAAGAATCCATTCCCTTCGTATCGCTTACATTTGCATTTCCCGATGAATCGCTATCTGTTAGTGTGCGGATAGCCTCTTCCTGCGACACAGCTATGCTCTCATCTTCCTCCTCATCATCTACTGATTTATATTTCTTTCGCTCTTCACTTTGCTTCAAACATGCAAGATTTTTTGCTGCCTGATACATCTCAAAGCTATACTCCATCAGCTTCTTTTCATCTTTCGCAGGCACAATATCTCCATTTGCAATTCTTCGGAAAACGGTCATAACCTTTACGGTCTCCTCCCCGGCTTCTTCGGCATTTTTCTTTGATTCCTGCAGCTGCTCTGCATACATTTTCATATTCTGCAGCTGTAGCGCTTTTTGCTTGCCTTCATCAGAAATCTGTAGCGAAACACCTTCTGCACCTTCTTCCTCTGGCATCAGCACTGTGTCTTCTATAATCCCTTCGTCCAATTCCACTCCTGATAGCTTCACTCTATTCTGTGTGAGCCCACTTATTTTTCTATAATCTTCCATGATATTTGTCGTATTCATTTGTTATCTCCTTACGAATCCGTTCGTCAGAGTTTTTTCTCTTTATATCTTTATCGGCAAAATATTCCAAAAGATGATATAATTTGCTTTCTTTACATAACAGCAAAAAAAGTGTCGCACAGACACTTTTTTATCTTACCCTATATCCGGACACCACATACATCTGGTCATTGGATACCTTCACATCAACTTCAAAATATGCACCAAACAATCGTGCCAAATCCTCCTCACTCATAAGACCATTGGATACCTTTCTTGCACGTCCGCCATGGTGAGAATCTAACTGTTTGCGACTCATACTATGTGCAATGGTAAGGCGACCTCCCATTTTTAGCTTTGCAGCCAGAGAGCTGATTAATCCCGCAGGATTTGCAAAATGCGGAAATGCATTATATACCATGCATGTGTCATAATCTGATGGAAGCTCGATTTCTTCAATATCTGCGCAATGAAATTCTACACGGCTAAGCGGAAATTTACTCTTCGCAATCTTAATCATTTCACTGGAAATATCCACAGCAGTCACCTTGCTGGCATTTCTATCCAAATAATCCGGAATGAGCACTCCCGTGCCACATGCCACATCGAGAACCTTTACCCCTTCATGAATCTGTGCATAATCCAATATAGTATTTATCTTATACTCATCACGAATCTGTCCGGCATCCCAGGAGGAAGCCAGTTCATCAAAAAATGCAATAACATCTTCTTTTTTTATTGTCTTTTGCGCAAGCACATTACCAATTTCTTCCACCCATTCCGATTCGATATAATCGATGGTCATCTCTTTTCCGGCATCCGTTGGATTTCCCGGGGTTCCGCAAATCGGGCAATCGTACATAAGGATTCTCTTTGGAAAGAGCTCATTGCAATTTGGGCATCGAAGCATCATATCTGTTTTTCGAACAGTAACCTCCGCTCCCTCGCAGACCGTTCCAACTGCAACCTCTACAAAATATTCTTTTACCACTTCAAAGGTATATCCGGACGCTTCTCCAATGAGAAGCTGGATTTTATTGACTTTGTTATGACCGCGCTCGCGGCACATATCTTGTGCATGTTCAATCATCTGAACCGCACCATGATATTCATGCATATGTTTCTCCTTAACTATAATTTTAATGAATTGGGTTTTTTGCAAACTGAAAGTTTCATAAGCTTTTACCATTATTATATTATTTCACTTTTTCTA
>CAYMYV010000214.1:0-3293 GCA_964394775.1 uncultured Lachnobacterium sp.
AGCCTCATACTGTTCCAATGTTAAGAATGTGGCGTTCGCCCAATCCTCGGTGTTCTTCAACTCATCATCTACGTATGTCTGAAGGTCTGCAAGCTTCTGTTCCAGCTCCGCATCCTTTGCCTGAAGTGCTGTGACGGTGTTGTTGATGGTGGCAAGCTGTGTCTCCAAAGCCTCCTTCACGGTAGCCAGCTCATCGAGAGCCTTCTTTTCGGAAGCGGCAATTTTGCCTTCCAGCTCGGTCTTGATGGAGGTGATGTTGTTATTTACGGTGTTAATCTGCGTCTGCAGGTCGGTTGCTGTGGTCTGCAGAGCAGCGATGTTATCCGCATTGGTCTTAATCAGTGCGGAAAGATTAGTGTTAAGGGTCTGGATGGCTGTGGTAAGAGAAAGGTCGCCCGATTCCATTGCGGTTTTCAGCGCTGCAATGCTATCTTCGAGTGCCTTCTTGTTATCAGCATCTGCCTTGGTCAAAGCGGCTTCGAGAGCTGCAATGCTGTCTTCGAGTGCCTTCTTGTTATCGGAATCTGCCTTCTCCAAAGCGGTTTCCAGTACCGTGATACTGTCGGAAATAACCTTCTCGCTTGTGGCATTGGCAGCTTTTGCATCTTCGATGGCCTTGTTCGTTGCGGCAATCTTGGTTTCAAGCTCAGCCTTATCTGCCTTTAACTGATCGAGGGTTGTGGTCTTATCCTCATCTACCTTGCCGTACACCTCGGTTTCGAGGTCGTCGATGGCAGTATTGGTAGTGGTCAGGTCGGACCGGAGTTTTTCAACCGTGGCTTCCATGGTTTCTATGTAGCCCTTCAGCTCGGTGCTGACCTTTTCCAGTTCCGGCAGGGTGTTGTTGATGTTCTCCACCTGCTGATTGATGGTAGGGATGGCATTTGCCTTTGTGTCGTTATGATTGACAATGCCTGTCACGCCAAGAATCATGGCGATGACAACGCCCACCGATACGATGGACAACCATATTTTGTTGGTCTTGTTCTCTGTTGCTTGCATAATACAAACCTCCGTTTTGGGATTTTTATTTCAAATTATGTTTATCGATAGGTTGTTTGCGATTTTCGGCTGTTCATCATTCCCAATCGGACAATGCAATGAACTCGAAACTTGCGCTTTCACCGGCAATGACGTATTCCAGAGAGCCGGTCTTTTCTACATTTTCCAGCGTGAACTCCGATGCTCCGATTTCGCTCGGTGTTATCTGCCCAACGACCTCGCCGTCAAATACAATGTAGAAAGCGAAGTTGCCTTCTTTGATTTCAAATTCCGCAAGATTCACATAGATATCTGAGCCTTTGAAAAGCGTCGTGTCGTAAAGCCTGTAAACGCCCGTGAATTTACTTGAGGAGTATTTCCTGCCGTCGGAGATACTCAGTCCGGCAATGTTGTACTGCGTTTCGCTTTCCGATACCGAGCCTCTCGAACCCATCTTCTGTTCGGCCACGTCCTGCTCGGTGATGGTTTGCAGAGCGTAGTTATCGGCTCCGTTGGTGTCCTCGATATGTTCGGGTTTCGGACTGGTAATCATCAATACGGCAAATACCGCCAGAAATATCACGACCGCAATACCGGTCAAAATATTTTTTGTTTTTTGGTTTATGTTCAGCTTCATATTCTCTTGTCCTCCTTTGTGCTTTTGTTTATGGGATAGTTGCAGATACCAATTAATAACATAAAAAAGCGTCATTCTGACGCAATTTCCTGTAAGGTAAAAAAATCTGCTTACTATCGTCCGATTGATGATAGTATAGCAGATTTTTAGGGTTTTGGGAACTAACTTAAAGACAAAAAAGTCGAAAATTTTTGTATATACCCAAATGATATGATATGGGGCCTGTATCGCAGTGGTACACAGGTGAGCTATTAAAATCCAGTAATAGAGTTACAGTTCGCAACTGAAATCATTGCCGTCATAATTGCACAAATAAACGTACCAGCCCAGATATTTCCGGTATATTTCTGCGCCTTTACATGAATAAATGATGTTAAACCAATTGAGAATATGTAACTAATTACTTTAATTGCACTCTGACCAGCAGCAAGCATAATCAAGTTGCTTCCATCCATTGCCCATAAAGGTGAGCCAGTAAATAAAATTGGTACATAAGAAATCAACAGCATAAGCACAATCGGCACTAACGCCATCGTTGTGGAGAATGCAATACGTTTCTTATCGCTCCAGTTATCAAAATTGTTTCGGCGAATCGCAACCCCGTTTGCAAACTGCTGTACAAAAAACAGTGGCAAATATCTTAGCGCAATTGTTATACTTCCAAAATCGAACGGTCTAATGGAATATGACCAAAATCTAAAGTCCGTGTTAAAGATATATTTAACACCAAACACCGTCATAAAGGTTAATACCATAACTGTAAGTGCAAGCAAAAATACTCTTGCTAATTCTTTTGCACTGGTTTTAATACCATAATATTCTGTATTCTCTTTGTATTTTAAGCCTGTACCTCTTCTAACAGAGAATAATGTTACTAAACCACATGCAACACCCCACAATGCAAAACCATTGGTAGAAGCCTGTGGGAATACAGGGCTCTCCATCAAAAGCATACCTATCAACACAAATGGTAGCAACAAGATGGTGTTAATCAATGCACCTGTAATGATTGATTTCAAATATTTGTTTCTGGCTTTTCCAAGCAGTGGAGGTAGAACAAATGTATTTTCTCTCTCTAAAACCTTGAATACCGAAAGCTTTAACACATAGAATAAACATGGAATAATGAATAAGAAGAATCCAACCAATCCAATAACTCCACCTAATAATTTTAATGGCCAAATCTGATTACTACTATCAATTTTAATTGGTGCACCAAATGTTTCTTCAAAATAATCAATTATGTATTTGGTCGTTGTTTTAGAAATCCAGTTCTGGTTATGAATTTCTGCAGGATTCCACATGGCAAAATTATAACCGGTTTCCTCGTTCTCATAGAACTTACCTTCTTCTATTTCAGAAACTTCGATTCCTGTCTGAGTCTTTAACCATGAAATTCCCGTCTCATTGGTCAAAATATCAATGGTTAACCAAGAATTAAAATCATCTGCACTACCAAGAATTACTCCAAGGTCGCACTCATACCCCTCAAAGCTTCCTGCTGATTCCCAACCTTCAATTACAACCTCAAGAGGATATCCTACAGGTAAGCACGCATCTAATTTATTCAATGCATGTGCTTCTTCTGCTGTCGCTCCATTTGCAAGCGCGTCTCTTTCCAACTGCGTATAATAAGCAGCAACCTTAAGCGAGCTTTCTCCACCAAGGGAATGTC
>CAYMYV010000215.1:0-3278 GCA_964394775.1 uncultured Lachnobacterium sp.
CTGCAAACGAAGTGACTAGTGTTGTGACATTAGATCCAAAGATTGAGCAGGAAATCATGTCTTCTGTAAAACAGACAGAGCAGGGAGCATACCTGACTCTGGATCCGGAGAAGACAAGAACAATTATGAGTTCTGTAGAAACAGAAATTAATAAGCTGGAAAGTATTGGAAAGAGTGCGATTATTATTACATCGCCAATTGTTCGTATGTACTTTAAGAAGCTTACAGAAGATTACTTTAAGGATTTAATCGTTATTTCCTATAACGAGGTAGAATCTAACGTAGAATTACAATCAGTTGGGATGGTGACAGCGTAAATGACAATTAACAAATTCCAGGGAAAAACGAAAGAAGAAGCAATTCAGAAAGCCAAAACGGAATTTGGGCCAAATGCCGTTATCATGAATGTAAAGGAAGTAAAGCCAAAGGGTTTATTAAGTGTTTTTAAAGCCTCTACATATGAAGTGACAGCAGCAATCGAAGATAAACCGATAGCAAATCCAATGAGTGCATTAATGCCGCAGGCAAGAATGGGAAAAATTAATTTGTCGGCAGATGAGGAACTTGATATTCCAAAGCCGGAGAGAACTCCGGAAAGAGAGGTTCGAGCTCCATTTAGTCAGACAATGGCAGAAATGAGTCAAAAAGCTGCGGAGCAGAGTGTAGAGCGGCCAGTGGCTGATGAAGCACAATTTAAGGAAAGGCTGGACAGCTTGTCCAATACGTTAGAACAAAAGCTTTCCACAACTGTTCAGGAGGAAAGTCTTCGCAAAACAGCATCTCCGGAAGAGTTGAATTTTGTTCGAATTTTGTATACCACTCTTATAAAAAACGAAGTACATGAGAAATATGTGAATCAGGTTTTGGATGAGGTGGAGAAGTTTATCCGTCCGGGAAATAATGTAGAGCTTCTCTTGCCGAATATTTATCAGAAGCTGATTTTGAAATTTGGTCAGCCGAAAACCATTGATTTGTCCGGCAAGAAACCAAATGTTATCTTTTTCATTGGGCCGACAGGAGTTGGAAAAACGACGACGATTGCTAAGATTGCATCAAAATACAGAGTGGAGCATGAACGAAAGGTGGCATTTATTACGGCAGATACCTATCGAATTGCTGCTACAGAGCAGCTTCGAGTGTATGCTAATATTTTAGATGCGCCAATGTCTATTGTTTATTCTGTAGATGAAATCAATGAAGCTATTGAAAAATACATGGATTATGATTTGATTTTTGTCGATACTGCAGGCTTTTCTCATAAGAATGAACAACAGCGTGATGACATGAAGAAGCTTCTTTCCGGTATAAATGAAGAATATAAGAAAGAAGTGTATTTAGTTCTTAGCGCGACAACAAAATATAATGATTTGATAGATATTGTTGATATTTATCATGAAATATCAAATTACAAATTAATATTTACAAAGCTGGATGAAACAAGCCGTTATGGCAATTTGCTCAATATCAGATTATATGCGGATGCAGAGATTTCGTATGTAACTACAGGACAAAATGTACCGGACGATATTGAAGTGTTTGATACCCAGAAAATCGTGAAACAGTTGTTAGGAGGACGATAAGTATGGATCAGGCACAGCAGCTTAGAAATGTAATAAAAAAGCAAAATCAAAAAGAAATAAAAGCTGCCAGAGTCCTTACCGTCACAAGCGGAAAAGGAGGTGTTGGTAAGTCCAATTTGGCAGTTAATCTTGCAATTCAGCTTAGTAAAAAGGGACAAAGGGTCATTATTTTTGATGCAGACTTTGGTTTGGCAAATGTAGAGGTAATGTTTGGTGTTATTCCGCAATATAATCTGTCAGATTTGATTTATCGTGGAAAAAACATTAAGGAGATTATTACAGAGGGACCATTGGGAATTGGATTTATCTCCGGTGGCTCCGGAGTAATCGGACTAAACAACCTGTACCGCGAACAAATCATGCGTCTTGTGAAGAATATTGGCGAATTGAATGAACTTGCAGATGTGATTATTATAGATACAGGTGCAGGAGTATCGGATCAGGTGCTTGAATTTGTACTTGCCAGTCCGGAGGTACTTCTTGTAACAACACCAGAGCCAAGCTCTTTGACAGATTCCTATTCTTTGTTAAAAGCACTTTATCGTAATCCAAATTTTATGGAAGATAGTACTAAGATACATGTTGTTATCAACAAGGTTAATTCAAAGGATGAAGGCCAAATGGTGTATGACAGGCTTCATTCTGTTGTAGAGCAGTTTTTGGATGGAGAGCTTAATTATCTTGGCATGATTCCACAGGATAATGATTTGGAACGTTCTGTAAGACAACAGAAAACGGTGTCTTTAAACAAGCCGAATGCAGATGCGACAAAGGCATTTGAGGTATTAGCGACGAATCTGCTTGAAGGCACGCATCATGAGGTACAGATGCATCGTGGAATTGCTCAGGTCTTTTCGAGCTTATTAAAACATAAGAAATAATTGGGGATGAGTTTATGATGATTTCAGATTTTGCCCGTCCGGGTGATAAGATAGATATTACTTATCTGCATCAGAATAATGGAAAAGTGTATAAAAGTAGTGTCTTTGATTTTCTCGGAGAGTCAACACTTGAAATCGGTATGCCTACAGAGGGTGGGAAAATGGTTCTATTCCAGGTGGGCTTTGAATGTACGCTCTACTTTTATACGCAAAGAGGACTGTTTACTTGTGATGGTAAAGTATTAGACCGCTACAAGAAGGATGGATTTTACATGATGTCTTTAAAAGTGATATCTACGCCGAAAAAGTATCAGCGCAGAGAATTTTATCGTGTAAATTCTGCCATTAATTTTCATTATTACAAGATTTCCAAAGAAATTGCGTCGTTAGAAACAACAGAAGATTTGTTTGAAGAAATTGCGGATCCTAAGTATCTAAAAGAGAAAAGAATTGCTTTGTCACAGGATATCAGTGGTGGCGGAATCCGTTTTCTTTGCGATGAGAAGCTAGATGTTGGTTCCTATATATTGACCGTAATTCGTTTGTCCAATGATAAGATAGACCAAACGTTTTATCTTGTGACAGAAATCATTGAGTGCGGAAGGTTGGAAAAAATTCCGAATAAGCTGCATATACGTGCGAAATTCCATTATAAGGATATAAAGGACCGTGATAAGATTGTTCGATTTGTGTTTGAAGAAGATAGAATGTTAAGAAAGAAAGAAGCTGGGGAGTAATATGAAAAAAAACATTTTGGTAGTCGATGACTCTGCACTCATGAGAAGAGTTATCTGTGATATAATCAACTCAGATAGTA
>CAYMYV010000216.1:0-3274 GCA_964394775.1 uncultured Lachnobacterium sp.
AGACCTTCAATGCTCTCTACATTTGGTTTCTCCATCTGTCCTAAGAACTGTCTTGCATAAGAGGACAGAGATTCCATATATCTTCTTTGTCCCTCTGCATAAATGGTATCAAACGCAAGAGATGATTTTCCTGAACCGGACAAACCGGTCAAAACCACAAACTCATCTCTTGGGATATCAATATCAATTCCTTTTAAATTGTGTTCGTGAGCCCCACGAATCTTGATGTATTTTCTCTCTTTTTTTGCCATCTTGGTAGCTCTCCTAATTAGTAAATCTTCTTGCTGCTTAGCATACATTCTCTGCACTATTCTATCCCTTGCGCTGCAATTATAAACGCCGCAATTATGCATGCTGCAATTATAAGTCCCTAAGCATATTCTTTAAGGTTATCATCTTATCTCTATATTCTGCCGCTGCCTCAAAATTAAGCTCTGCTGCTGCCTTCTGCATCTTCTTCTGAATATCTGCAATCGTCTTTTCAAGCTCTGCCTTGCTCATAGATTCAGGGTCTTTTGCGTACTTCATCTCATCCGCTGCAACCTTCTTAGATATTGCAATCAGTTCACGAACCGATTTCTTGATAGTCTGTGGAGTGATACCATGAGCCTCGTTATATGCCTGCTGTACAGCCCGACGACGCTCGGTTTCCTCAATCGCAACACGCATGGAGTCCGTAATCTTATCTGCATACATAATTACATGACCATCACTGTTACGGGCAGCGCGGCCAATCGTCTGAATCAGGGATGTTTCTGAACGAAGGAAGCCTTCCTTGTCCGCATCCAAAATTGCAACCAACGTAATCTCCGGAATATCCAGCCCCTCACGCAGCAGATTTATGCCAACCAGAACATCAAAGACATCCAAACGCAAATCACGGATAATCTCCTGACGCTCCAATGTATCAATATCAGAATGTAAGTATTTTACACGAATTCCAACCTCACTCATATACCTGGTCAAATCCTCTGCCATACGCTTGGTTAAGGTCGTAATCAATACCTTATTATGGTGTGAAACCTCTTTGTTCACTTCGCCAATCAAATCGTCAATCTGACCCTCTACCGGACGCACACTAATCTCCGGGTCGAGAAGTCCGGTCGGACGAATAATCTGTTCCGTACGAAGCAGCTCATGATTCGCCTCATACTCTCCCGGTGTTGCAGATACAAAAAGCATCTGGTCAATCTTACTCTCGAACTCCTCAAAATTAAGAGGTCTGTTATCCAGTGCCGACGGCAGACGAAAGCCATAATCTACCAGTGTAGTCTTACGCGAACGGTCTCCCGCATACATACCACGAATCTGTGGAATCGAAATATGGGATTCGTCCACAATAATCAGAAAATCATCCGGAAAATAATCAATGAGTGTATCCGGCATCTCACCCTCTGCACGTCCCGCCAGATGTCTGGAATAGTTCTCGATTCCACTGCAAAAACCGGTTTCTTTTAGCATCTCTATATCAAAATTGGTACGCTCTGCAATACGCTGCGCCTCAATCAATTTATCCTCGCCTTTGAAAAATCTTACACGCTCCTGCATCTCTGCTTCAATCACATCACAGGCCGCATGAATTTTCTCCATTGGTACAACATAATGCGACGCCGGAAAAACTGCTGCATGATTTAACTGCGAGCAAATCTCACCAGTCAACACATCTATCTCTGTAATGCGGTCAATCTCATCTCCGAAGAATTCTACACGAATTGCCTTATCCGAATTGTTCGCAGGGAAAATCTCTACCACATCTCCATGCACGCGGAAGGTACCACGCTTAAAATCCATTTCATTACGTGTGTACTGCACATCGATAAGCTGACGAATGACTTCGTCCCTATCAATCTCCATCCCCGGGCGCAAAGACACCATCATATTCATATAGTCATCCGGACTACCAATACCATAAATACAAGATACTGACGCCACGATAATAACATCTTTTCTCTCTGCCATTGCTGCAGTTGCAGAAAGACGCAATTTATCAATCTCATCATTGATAGAGGAATCCTTAGCAATATAAGTATCCGATGATGGAACATAAGCTTCCGGCTGATAATAATCGTAGTAGCTGACAAAATATTCTACCGCATTTTCCGGGAAAAATTCCTTCATCTCCCCGTACAATTGTGCTGCCAAAGTCTTATTATGCGAGATAATCAGCGTCGGTTTATTCAATTGCGCGATAACGTTCGCCATAGTAAAGGTCTTGCCGGAGCCTGTGACACCAAGAAGTGTCTGGAATTGGTTGCCTTCCCGAAACCCTTGCACCAGTGCTTCAATCGCCTGTGGCTGGTCGCCGGTTGGGGCATATTCTGATTTTAATTTAAATTTCTGTTCCTGCATATCTACAATTCCTTTGAATAGTTTTCCATTTATCACTGTTTACGCATTTAGTATATCACTTTACGTTTAGTATATCACATTCATTTATAATTGTACAGAACAAACGTTCTCTTTTAGACAAATTGCTTGCATGGATGATAATGGGGTGTTACGATAAGAAAATCAAAAAAGCTCAAAAAAGGAGATTTCATATGAAAAGGAAATTACTTCGTAAGGCTTTGGTTATGTTTCTTGTTGCAATTACACTAATCGCCTGCACAGGCTGTACTTCCGACACCGAGAACAATTCGGAGTCACAGGCTTCGTCAACCGAATTTTCCGAGGAGGATGCGCTTGCAATTGCAGAAGGCGGCTTCCATGCAATGAAAGCGAAGGATTCCGTGAGAATAGTGGAATATACCAATGTGGACATTTTATATTATATGGCAAATCAGGAATATGTTGGCGGCGAAGAACTAATTGCCTTTATAGATACCTTAACCGAGGAATCTACGGATACCTACAACAGTTTAGGAATCATTGGGATACTTGCCGCTTTTGAAAATGTAGAATTCTATGAGGTTGAGCCTTTTCCAGCAGAAGAAATCGACAAACTCAATGCATTCGTGCTCAACAAAGAGCTTTTCGGGGAAGCAGAATGCTTCGATTACACCATAGAAAATGCCTACAAGCTGAAAATCTCTTACGATGGTGTTGAAGAAGAAGATTTTGAAGAAGGCAACGAGCCCTATGTTCTTGTCGTATACGCAAATGATGAGTGGAAATTAGACATTTGCATCTCTATGATGAAGGAGCTTTATGACTCGCTTAACGAACCAAATTACAATTAACCCAAAAACGTCATTCTGACGCAGTTTCCTATAAGGATTTGGGTGTCAAAAGGTGCTTTCTAAAACTTAAATTGGCAAATTGCACAAATACAGTT
>CAYMYV010000217.1:0-3248 GCA_964394775.1 uncultured Lachnobacterium sp.
TAAAATGCTACAAGATTACAGAAAAATCAGGAAATCTCGTAGGTGTCAAAGCTGTTGGTATTGATGATGAAGTAATGTTAATTACTACAGAAGGTATCATTATCCGTATTAGGGTTATGGATACAGCACTTCTTGGTCGTGTAACCTCCGGTGTAAAACTTATCAACTTAAAGGAAGGTGTTACCGTTGCAAGTATCGCAAAGGTAAGGGAAGATAAGTCCTTGATGGGTGAAAGTGAAGAGGTTGTAGAAAAAGCTGAGACTTCTGAAGGAACGGAAGTAGAGGAAGCTGTTGAAGAAGTAACAGAAGATACAGGTTCTGAGGAATAATAAGAATATAAATAGATTGAGAAATGAAATATTTTCTCAATCTATTTTTTCTTAATTTGAAGTAAGGAGAGTCATGGAAGTGAATAATAAAATACAATATATCAAATTAGATATGGATGATATTTTAGAAATATTAATAGAACATTATTATGATCAATTAGATAATATAAATGAAGCTAAAGGAATTATTCTAGGAACTCCAGATACAGAATTAAGATTTGTAGGGGCATTTTGCAATAATGAAGAAACTACGATAAGTAATATTGATTTAGAGAAAATAGATGAAGAGATAAAATATAATGGAGATCATTCATTTTTGAAGAAGAATACCCAATTTTACTTATAGTTTAAGAACAGTTCATTAGTGAGGAAAAATATGATTCGAACCATACATACAGATACAATCATAGAGAACATCAAAGAAATGTGTATAGAAGCCAACCATTATCTGTCTTCCGATATGAAGGAGGCGCTGGAAAAAGCAGTTTCCATTGAAACCACAGAGCTTGGGAAAAAAATTCTCGGTCAATTAGAAGAAAATCTCCAAATTGCTTCTTCGGAGATGATACCAATCTGCCAGGATACAGGAATGGCTGTATTTTTTATAGAGATTGGACAGGATGTGCATTTTGAAGGAAGGAACCTGGAGGATGCAATCAATGAAGGCGTAAGACGCGGCTATACAGAAGGATATCTGCGTAAATCCGTAGTCAGCGACCCAATCATCCGAGAGAATACGAAGGACAACACTCCTGCAGTTATTCATTATTCGATAGTTTCCGGGGATAAAGTGAAGATTACCTTTGCACCAAAGGGCTTTGGCAGCGAGAACATGAGCCGTGTGTTCATGCTAAAACCCGCTGACGGTATGGAAGGTGTAAAAAATGCAATTTTGACTGCAGTCAAGGACGCCGGTCCAAACGCTTGTCCTCCAATGGTAATTGGAGTAGGTGTAGGTGGAACCTTTGAAAAATGTGCTATTTTAGCAAAAAAAGCATTAACAAGACCAGTGAATCAGCATTCTGATATTCCATATGTAGCAGAATTGGAACAGGAACTTTTAGAAGAAATCAATCAAACAGGAATTGGACCAGGGGGATTAGGTGGGAAAACAACTGCTTTAGCGGTAAATATCAACACTTATCCAACACATATTGCCGGACTTCCGGTGGCAATTAATATTTGCTGCCATGTAAACAGACATTCAGTAAGAGAAATTTGATGCTTTTGAAGGTGTTTCTTCTATTAATAATTATGTATTGGAAAAAAAGGAATAGCTATGACATCTGGAAATCTTTTAAAAAAGATAATTTCATTTTCAGTACCAATTATATTAAGTAGTATTTTTCAACTATTATACAATGCTGTCGATTTAGCAGTTGTAGGAAGCTTTTGTGGAAAAGAGGCTTTAGCAGCAGTGGGCTCCACTTCCGGACTAACAGGTTTAATAACCAATATGTTTATTGGAATATCTGTTGGTGTAAATGTTTTGGTAGCAAGGGAAATTGGAAAAGAGGATTATGAAAAAGTAGAAAAAACAGTACATACAGCTGTATTATTTTCCTTTTGTGCTGGAATAATACTAATGATATTTGGAATAGCAACAGCTAGATTCTGGCTTGAGCTTATGGGGACAACTTCAGATTGTATTGATTCTGCAGTAATTTATTTACAAATATATTTTAGCGGAATGATTTTTTCAATGACTTACAATTATGGAGCCTCTATTTTAAGAGCAGTGGGAGAAACTAAAAAGCCTCTTTACATTTTGACTGCATCCGGAATTGTAAATGTAATATTGAATATTATATTTGTTACATTATTCCAAATGGATGTTATGGGGGTGGCAATTGCTACTGTGATTGCACAAGCAATTTCCTCTATTAGAATCATATTATATTTGGTGAAAAACACAGGATATATTCACTTAGATATGAGTAAACTACGAATAGATTGGAAAAGCCTGGGTGAAATGATATGGATTGGTTTACCGGCAGGAATTCAGAGTTCGCTATTTTCCGTTAGCCATGTGGTATTACAATCTGCAGTTAATTCATTTGGTTCAAGTATTGTTGTTGCAGGAAATACCGCAGCTGCTAATATCGAAGGTTTTGTGTATGCAAGTATGAATGCCTATAGTCAGGCATCTACTACCTTTACAAGCCAAAACTACGGAGCAAGAAAGCTCAAAAACTGTAAAAAATCATTACTGTATTGCTTGTTGTGTGTTTTTTTATCAGGAGCTATCGTAGGATTAATTGCTTTAGTATTTTCAAAACAGTTGTTAGGAATTTATAATTCTGATCCAGAAGTAATAAATATTGGAATAAAACGAATGCAAGTAATATGTACTACATATTATTTATGTGGGATGATGGATGTATTTGTTGGAGGATTAAGAGGACTCGGTTATTCAGTTCTTCCAATGATATTTTCTCTCTTAGGTGCAGTTGGATTTCGAATTATGTGGGTCAATACAATTTTTCAATCAAATCATACATTAGAAACTTTATATTTAACGTATCCTTTAAGCTGGATCATAACGATAATTGCACATTTATGCTGTTATATAATTGTGTATAACCATATAAAAAGAAAATGGAATAAAGAAGGAGAGCACCATGTCGGTTTTAAACACACCTACAACTGAGAGAATAGAAAGGGTGTATCCAAGGAACAGTGCGCCTGTGTCGCCCATGAAAATCTTTGCAGGGTTTGTGTTAAAGGGTAAGAAGCCAAGACATGCACCGATAAGGATAGCAGTGATAAGACAGTGCATAGGACTGCTTCCGGAAAGAAGCATTACAAGGAAGAGAGAAACCGAGCTTATGGCAGAAACACCGCAAGCAAGACCGTCAAGACCGTCGATAAAGTTAACAGCATTTGTGAGACCGACAATCCAGATTACAGTGATAGGTC
>CAYMYV010000218.1:0-3239 GCA_964394775.1 uncultured Lachnobacterium sp.
CTATGAAAGATAAGATTCATCATCAGGTAACGGTAGATGATTTGTTTTTCTTAAAGCGTGGTGGAAGAGTTAGTGCTACAAGTGCGGTTGTAGGTTCTTTGCTTAACATCAAACCAATGATTGTTGTTACAGAAGATGGAAAGCTTGAGAATGTTGCTAAGGCTCGTGGCAGAAAGAAAGCCATGAAGGAATTAATAGAATATATGAAGGCTACCGCGGATATTGATGCTTGGAATTATGTATTTATCTCTCATGGTGACTGCTATGAGGATGTGGTTGCCGTAAAGGGAATGGTAGAAGCAGAGTATCCAAATGCCAAAGTGATTCTCAGCGATGTCGGCCCTGTTATCGGTGCACATACAGGCCCTGGCGTTATCGCGTTATGTCATATGGGTAAATGTACAAAGGGAACCGGTTTTAGAGGATAATATTTATAAGATGGGGAATGAAACTGACTAATATTTTGCGGCAGCCCTGGCTTTTATCTTATAGGATTCGGATGTCAAAAAGGTGCTTTCTATAAACTGTATTTGTGCAATTTGCCAAACACAATTTGTAGATGCACCTTTTTGACGCTTTTTTACCTTATAGAAATTGCGTCTGATGACGCTTTTTTATTTGTGTGGAATGCGAATAATAGTTACCGAATATTTAGGTGCTTCGTATACAAAGCTTTCTGAGACCTCTAGTTCGCCTTCAATAGGACAAATCAAATCAGGATTCTGATTCGAGTTTGAGGTCATCAGCCTCTCAGAAGCCAATGTAGTAACGATTGCAGCTGTGTCATACTGGTTCATATCAATGTCTGTAAGTTCAATATGAATATCCATAATCGATTCCGTAGGATTTACAAATTTCATAATGATATCGCCGTTCTCATCGATGCTGGTAGTCTCGTAAAGAGGCTCTGCAGTTGCCGGCTGATAATTAATGTATAGCTTGCCATCTAAGAAGCAGACGATACTGTCATTGTTTACAACAATTTTGATTTCGTACTCCTGACCCTGCTTTAGGGTGACATCTTTTACGGTGCCACTTACCTGACCGCTTTTTACACCATCAGTTACGATTTCAAGGCAGGATACTGTGTTGCCCCAGCCGCCAAGATTCCAGAATATATTGTTGTCCTTATCGTCGACACAAATTGGAATCAAAAAGCCCTCTGCGCCAGAGAGAATTTTGGCGTTTACCGTAAGGGTGTAGTTCGTCCAGCCGGTATCACCCACATACATCACATCACCGGTAATGCTGTCAGAAGGGGATGCAGTGTTGGTTTGCACCAGACGTCCATCCTTGATAGACCAGTTGCCCGCATGATCCAGCCAGTTGTCATCGGTAAGTACAGAATCAGAATCAAAGTTCGTTTCATACAAAACAGAAGCATCCTCGTTGCTAACAACCTTTAGATTATCGTAGGATACAGAGGTTGCCCAGCTTCCGAGACCGACCTTGCCGGAGTAATAGCCAGAGCTGGTGACATCGTCGACCTCCAAGGTAGAAGGAAGAACATTTACACCAACGTTATTGGCAAATAACTGCTGTACATAGTAGTTGGCACTAAGAAGCAGGCTGTCATTAGAAAAGAACATCATATCCGGTGTCCACTGGTTATAGTAAGAGTTTCCGAAGAGTGGAGCATAGCAGGCCATCTTGACAATGTCTGCATTTCGTTCCAGACCGGTCATAAATGCAGCCTCTGCTAATGCAGCATTCATGGTGTTTGCTTTTGCGGCGTACTCACCCAAGAATACAGCTGCCTGCATATCCCTATCGTAGCTGTCATAACGTGAGGTATTGGTGAAGAACCAATCAGCAACCTCATAGTAGTGTTCATCTACCAATGTGGTCCAGTCGTCTGGATTGGAAGCAACATAATTGTAGCCGTATCTATCTGTGGATACCGGGCCGTTTGCAACGATTAACTCAATGCCTTCGTAAATTTCAGGATTTGCTTTGGCAGCACGCTCAAAGGCCTCTACAAAGTATGTATAATGCTGGTAGTACTCACTTTGCCATTGTTCGTTGCCGATTCCAATATATTTTAGTTCAAATGGTTCCTCTTGTCCCATAGCGATTCTGATAGAACCCCAATAAGTGGAGGCGTCGCCACGACAGAATTCCACCAAATCTAAGGCATCCTGAACACAGCGGATAAACTCAGGACTGTTAATGTCATATACCTGATAATTACTGCTTTGAATTGGACAGGTCATTCCGGCATTCAAAATAGGAACAGGTAAAGCATCCAAGGTTTCACATAACTGGAAATATTCAAAGAATCCAATTCCATAGGTTGTGTAATAAGGATTGTTATTGTCGCCGCTCCAGATATCTACGCCCTGTGGTCTTACAGCAACATCTCCGACCGTTGTCGTGCCATTGATTTGAAAGAACATGCCATCTCCGATGGAATCCTTCCAGCTGTACATACTGGACTCGTCACGCCCTTCTACGGCACAACCGCCAGGAAAACGGATAAAGGATGGGTTTAACGCCTCTAACGCCTCGCCGATATCCTTGCGGATTGGAAGCCCTTCATAGGTATCCTCAGGCATCATGGATATCATATCAAGTGCAACAGAGCCTTTGTTGATGCCAACGGTAAGTCGTAGATTTTGGTCTACGGTAGCGTTTGGAGTAAGAGTTACCTCGTATTTCCACCATTTGTCAGAAATACCTTCGATGATTTTTTCTGCATATACGGTTCCTTTGGAATCCTCAAGTGCGATACGAACAGCTCCGGAATAATTGTCGTTGCCTCTTATATATAAGGAAACGATATAGTTTTCATCCTTGGTAACAGCTAAGCCATCCAGATATCCCACATTGCCAATGCTTTCGAATTTGTTCAAGCCCTCATATTCGTCAGATTCAATGCTAAGAACTGCATAATTGATATTTACGGAATTAATCCAGCTGTTATCGGTGTTGCCGTTTACTACTTTAAAATCAAGAACGTTGCTGTTGCTGTTCACCCAGCCATGACGGCTGCCGTTTGCGGCCAGTGAACCATATTCAAAGGAACGGTTCTTAATCATCTCGGCATAGAGACCTCCATCTACAGCGAAGTTAATATCTTCAAAGAAGATGCCATAGAGGGTATCAGAGATTTCGGAGGATGCATCAAGTGCAGTAACATCAGCATTTACCTGATAATCTGCGCGAACGTGTCCTTCAGGCGTGGTGTCCGTCTGTGAGCTTGAGCCTTCGGAGTTGTCTCCTGTCGGATTACTGCATCC
>CAYMYV010000219.1:0-3169 GCA_964394775.1 uncultured Lachnobacterium sp.
CGCGCGGTGGCGGATTCCTTTTATGTGGTGCCGGTGGCAGGGGCAATGTTTGAGTGGGATAGCTTGCTTGTGACTATGACAAAGTACCTGACAGATTTATTTATTATAGGCTTTCGTATATTCCTGCCAATATTTGCGACAATGATGATACTTAATTGTATTCTTGGAGTTATGACTAAGGTAGCACCGCAGATTAATATGTTTTCTGTAGGTATCCAGATTAAGGTTTTAATCGGATATGTGATTTTGTTTTTGACAGTATTCATGTTTCCAAGTGCAGCAGAGATGATATTTAAAGAAATTAAGACAATGGTGGTTTTGATTATTGAAGGTATGTATTGACGATAAATATTCAAAAAACCGTATATTGAATTATAATCTGCAGTGGTTTGCAGAGGGGGATGGCGGGGACAAGACAGAACCTGCAACCCAGAAAAAATTAGAGGATGCCAGAAAAGAGGGCAAGGTTGCCAAAAGTAAGGATTTGACACAGGCCTTTGAGCTGGTGGTACTCTTTTTGCTTCTGAAGGTGTTCGTTAGCTATGTGGGTGAACGAATGGTGAACATCTTTCCGTCTACCATTGGGAGAATGGCAGAATTCGTACAGGTGAATCAAGCGGGGCTTAGTATAGCGGCAGTAGGACTTTTGGGATTAAAAGCACTATTAGAAATTCTGCTGATGGTTTGGCCATTCTTTGTCTTTGGATTTGTTATCACCTTCCTGGTGACTGTGTATCAGGTGGGGTGGAAGGTAACCACGAAGACAATGCAACCGAAGCTGTCAAAGTTTAATCCAATCAATGGGTTCAAGCGAATTTTTTCAAAGGATTCCCTGTTTGAGCTGGTGAAATCTATCGTCAAGGTTGTCGTAATTGTTTATATTGCTTATACATCCATTAAAGATGAAGCAAACAATTTGTTTATCCTATATGAAATTGACTTGAATCAGGCAGTTGCTCTGGTTGGCGAGATTATTATTGATGTAGGGATAAAGATTAGTGTCTTTTATGTGGTAGTTGGTCTGGCTGATTTCATCTATCAGAGACATAAGTTCAATGAAGAGATGAAGATGACTAAGCAGGAAGTAAAAGATGAATATAAAAATACAGAAGGTGACCCACAGATTAAAGGACGTATCAGACAGAAAATGCGAGAGGTATCGCAAAGACGTATGATGCAGGATGTTCCACAGGCGGACGTGGTTATCACCAACCCGACCCATTTTGCGGTGGCAATCAAGTATGATGCAGAGGTTAGTAAAGCACCGATTGTTGTTGCAAAGGGCGAAGATTTTCTTGCGCAGAAGATTAAAGAGGTGGCGCGGGAAAATAATGTTGAAATTGTAGAAAATAAACCATTGGCGAGAATGCTGTATCACAATGTGGATATTGGTGCTGAGATTCCACCGGAATTGTATCAGGCGGTGGCAGAGGTTCTGGCCATGGTATATCATATGAGAAATTAGTAAAATGAAGATAGGAGGGATAATAATGCTGAAAAAAAGTGATCTTACAGTCGGCCTGTACATGCTGGCAGCGGTTATTTTCTTTATCATTCCAATCCCTTCACAGCTCTTAGATATTTTGTTGGCGTTGAACCTGGCATTATCCTTAATGATTCTGTTTAACGTTATGTTTGTAAAAGAAGTGCTGGAAATGTCTTATTTCCCAACCATGCTCTTATTTACAACTATTTTCCGTATTTCCTTAAACGTGTCATCTACACGTTTGATTCTATTGACTGGTGACCCGGGTAACGTAGTTATGACCTTCGGTAGCTTCGTTGGTGGTGATAATCTGGTAGTTGGTGCGATTGTATTTATCGTGTTGATTTTGATTCAGTTCTTAGTTATCAACAAGGGTTCTGAACGTATCGCAGAAGTAACTGCACGATTTACGTTGGACGCTATGCCTGGTAAGCAGATGGCGATTGATGCCGACTTAAATACAGGAGCAATTACAGATAAGGAAGCAAAAGAGCGTCGTAATAAGATTCAGGAAGAATCCAGCTTCTTCGGCGCTATGGATGGTGCTACCAAGTACGTAAAGGGTGATGCAACGGCAGGTCTTATTCTGACATTAATCAACATTGTCGGCGGTATCATTATGGGGGTTACGAGCCAGGGAATGGACGCCATGGATGCTCTGAGCCATTATGGTATTCTTACCATCGGTGACGGACTGGTATCCCAGATTCCTTCGCTTCTGATATCTTTATCTACAGGTATTCTTGTTACCAAGGGCTCGAAGGAGGCAGATTTCTCCGATTCTATGTTAAAGCAGGTCTTTGGTATTCCAAGGGTTATGTATATCGTAGGTGCTGTATTGGTATTCCTTGGTATCGCAACTCCGTTAGGCTTTACATTTATCCTGATGGGAGCAGTACTTCTTATATGTGCACGTATGATAAATAAGAATCTGGGAGAAGAAAGTATCGAAACGGAAGTGGCAGCTGCGGAGACCGAAGCGGAAGAGATACGAAGGCCGGAGAACGTGGTATCCTTGTTACAGGTTGACCCAATTGAATTGGAATTCGGTTATGGTATTATTCCACTTGCAGATGTGAATCAGGGTGGAGACCTGCTTGACCGAGTTGTTATGATTCGTCGTCAGATAGCATTGGAGCTTGGAACGGTTGTGCCGATTATCCGTCTTCGAGATAATATTCAGCTGAATCCAAATCAGTACATAATTAAGATAAAAGGAATTCAGGTTACAGAAGGAGAAATCCTTTTTGACCACTATATGGCTATGAATCCCGGTTATGTAGAAGAAGAGATTACCGGTATTCCTACCTTTGAGCCTTCCTTCCACTTACCTGCACTTTGGATTACAGAAAGTCAGAGAGAGCGGGCAGAAAGTCTTGGTTATACCGTAGTAGATGCTCCTTCTATTATTGCGACACATCTTACAGAGGTTATTCGTTCGCATATTGCAGAGCTTCTTACCCGACAGGATGTTCAGAATCTGGTTAACAATCTTAAGGATTCAAACCCAGTACTTGTGGACGAGCTTGTTCCAAAGATGCTTGGACTGGGAGAGGTTCAGAAGGTATTGCAGAATCTTCTTTCGGAAGGTATTTCCATTCGAGATTTGCTTACGATTTTTGAAACCCTGGCAGATCATGCACATGGAACACGTGATACGGATGTGTTAACCGAATATGTAAG
>CAYMYV010000220.1:0-3130 GCA_964394775.1 uncultured Lachnobacterium sp.
AACTAAGAAAACTCCAAAAATAGTTCATGTGCCGCATACATAATCCTACAGACTGTCGGCCGGTCAGAAGACACAAACACATTGAGTTGGAACGTACTTTAAGAAATTCTAATCTTCTCGCCTAATTCGTAGCAGGAATGCGTGGTGTAGGGCATAGCAAAAGGGCGTCGAAAACATTAAACATTTTGCGACAGCCTTCTACAATTACATAACACCTGTTATAAATATTTCAAGTCCAATAATAATTAAAATCACTCCACCAAGAATGGACGCTTTGTTAGATAACTTCGTTCCAAATTTCTTACCAATAATAAGTCCGCCTACACAGATGAAGAATGTAATTACTGCAATAATCAGTGCGCATACAATCGCCATAATAAGACCATATTCAGCAATGGTAAAACCAACCGATAACGCATCAATGGATGTTGCCACTCCTTGAATCATGAGTGCCGCAAGTCCAACCTCCGGTTTCTCCACTTCTCCATCCTTATTCTTGATTCCATCATAAAGCATCTTGCCACCAATATATGCAAGTAATGCTAATGCAATCCAAGGAATCATCACTTCAAATGCCTTGAAATATTGCAGGATTGTATGTACACAAATCCAGCCAATCATAGGCATTGCCGCCTGAAAAACAGCAAACACACCTGCTACTCCGCACATTTTTTTCTTGCTCATATTTGGCTCATTTAATCCATTTGCCATTGATACCGAAAAAGCATCCATAGCAAGTCCCACACCAAGCATTGCGCTGTTTACAAAAAATAACAAATCCCAGTCCATCTTCTTTTCCTCCAATTATCTCTAGAATATTGTCAACAAAAAAACCAAGCACAGCCATAACTATGCTTGGTAACGTTTCAGGAAAAAATGGACTTCATGCATAGTTCTGGCGCTATACATGAGTCTCACGATTTAAAACAAGCCAGACCTTGCGGCCAGTATGTTGACTTGCTACGATATACGCTCGCTACTCCCTCATGGGTTTTCAGTTGATATTGACTATAGCACCGCATAGGGAGCTTGTCAATCAAATATTTTCTTTTTATTGGATTTTTATTGGATTTTTATTGAATTCCACTATATTTCCCTATCGGATAGCCTCTGCCACCTGTTCATAAATAGCCCTCATGCCGGCTTGATTTGGGTGGCCATTTTCCTTTTCTACCTTTTCTAACAAAATACATGGAACCTCGAACTTGTCGCTAATTCTAATCATTAACTCACGAATCGGTCCTGTAATTTCGTCATTGATGATGTTGTAAATCTTGGATGAAGTATGAGTTTTCGTAAGATAATCCATCATCTTACAGAATGCCGGCGCAAAGCATTTCAGTTCTTCTACCGTCCAATCTTCATATTTTTCTTCTCCGATTGGAACCCCGGCCCAAAAATCATTCGTTCCGCCAAACACCAGTAGGATATCTGGTGACTGCGTATCTGGCCCCAATTCCTTATACATTCTCTTAATAAAAGACAATTCTGTGGCATCTGCCCCATCATACCATGTGTTACAAACCGGACTTCCACTATAGCTACAGTTTGTGACCAGCTCATAATCTCCATTTGTCACAAGCTGTCTCCACCACGTCTGCTCCACAGAAGTCATATCATTTTGACATTCGTTGCCATTATCATCATACCAGCAAGCATACCCTTCCGGCACCCAGCCCAGATAGGTAGAGTAAGAATCTCCTAATATTGCGATTGTCTGCTTCATATGTTTATTCTCCAATCTTTAAACTAAATTTCACATTATTTTTCTTTATTCAAGTTCTTTTTTTTACTTACAGATAAAAATATCAACATATGTAATACTGTTATTAGAACTGCAACAAATGTAAAATATCGTAAGCCAAACATAAGAGGCATCAACGAAGCTACCACTGCTATGATTGATACAATTCTAATATACTTCGCAAACTTGTCAGCCTTACTAAGCGCATACACGATATCCAGTGCCAAAAGCATACAGGTTAAGAATGCTGTTATTAATGGTCCGATATTAGCATACCCATATGGAATGAGGCTAAAATAAGAATATGTTCTTCTGATTGAACCCTCCGGCTCCGCAAAATGTAATACTGCTCCATATGGTAATAATTCCAGCACTAAGGCTATGATAGATAATACCAATGGTATCCAATGCTTCTTTGCTATAATCTTTTCTTTCATAATCTCATCCTTCCAATTACCACATATTTGTAATGATTCCAATGAACAAATCCTTCAATTAAGCATTTTACTATAATAATGCTTCTCAGACAACATCTTCTTATCGGATAATGTAAATCCCATGGACGTACTACCATTAATACAACGTAAAAATATTTCTCTCAAAGGAAAGCAACCCCTCATCCCGCATCTTACACAGTTCGTTGGACATAGCACTTCGGTCAACAGATAGAAAATCTGCAAGCTGCTGGCGATTAAACGGAATCGTAAAGGTTCCACTATTTTGGCGTTTTGCCTCCTCAGAAAGGTAAGAAATCAGTTTTTCACGTGTGGAACGTTTAGACATATGCCCAAGCTTTAAGACAAGCTTTCTGTTTTTCTCTGTTATGGCAAAAAACAGATTCTGCACCACAAGAGCATGGAAACGACAGGCAGAGGAGCATACAGTCATAATTCGATGAACATCCAGAAATAACACCACACTATCCTCTATGGCAATTACATCATTTAAAATCGCGCCGCTATCCGGCGCAGCATAGGCTTCACCAAACATATCTCCCACATCTATTCTGCTGATAATACTTCGATTTCCCCAATAATCGTCTCTTTGCACATGGAGACTTCCCTCTAGCAAAACCATGATATTATCCAGATGCTCACCTTGTCGAAACACATAATCTCCTTTTTTATATGTGTCAAGCTTCGCCTGCAAGCAATTCAACAGGGTTAGAATCTCTTCCTCTTCAACACCTGCAAAAATTAAAGTCTGTTTTAAAATTGGAATATATTTCTTCATAAAAGCCTCTTTTTTGTTGTAAAAACAACAGAATTATTTTATTTATTATTGTATAATCACATCAGAAAGTCAAGGAACTTTCCCAACACATGGATAGATAAGGAGCATTCCTGTAATTCAGAAATAATGCCAATTGAATAAAAATGAACCTCA
>CAYMYV010000221.1:0-3123 GCA_964394775.1 uncultured Lachnobacterium sp.
GTTCGATATCTTTTTTGTACATATCAGCCTGTAATTCATCATTGATAAGAATCATGATGATGTCTGCTTTCTTAGCAGCTTCTGCAGCTGTGTATACTTCAAATCCCTGTCTGACAGCCTTATCCCAAGATTTGCTGCCTTCGTAAAGACCGATGATAACGTTGCATCCTGATTCCTTTGCGTTTAACGCATGAGCATGTCCCTGGCTACCATAACCGATAACCGCGATTGTCTTTCCTTCTAATAAAGAGATATTACAATCTTCCTGATAAAAAATTCTTGCATCTGACATATAATTATTCCTCCTAAAATTAAGTCCTTAAATGATTAATCCAGATAAACTACATCTGCAGAACCTCTGGTAAGTCCTGTAATACCTGTTCTTGCCAGTTCCAATACTTCGTAACCAACCAGCAATTCCAGGAATGCATCCAATTTACTCTGTGTACCAACCAATTCAATAATCATAGAATCCAGTGATACGTCAACAATCTTGCCACGGAAAATGTTTGTCACATTCACAATTGCCTGTCTTTGATTCTCTTCGACCCGAATCTTCACTAAAATTAATTCTCGGGTAATAGATGTTCCATCCTCGAGTTTTCTGATGTCTAATACATCCTCAAGCTTGGCAAGCTGTTTTTCAATCTGCTCTAAAATCTGCTCATCTCCGGTTGCCACAATGGTAATACGCGTATAATTTGGATCCGCAGTCACACCGGAAGAAAAACTATCGATGTTATAGCCCCGGCGACTAAATAATCCAGATATTCGACTTACTACACCAGGCGTATTCTCAACCAGAAGAGATAAAACCTGTTTTCTCATAAAGCTCATCCTTTTTTTCTTAATATACAACCAATGATATTACTATAATCTGTATTTGTCAAGCATAAATTATACTATAACTTGTGGTTATTTTATTGATAACTTTTCCTTCGTAATCATATATTATTTTCCAAAGAAATCATCTATACCATTAGCGATTCCCTGAACCATCTTATCCTGATATTCCTCTGTTGCCATCAGCGCATCTTCTTTGGGATTGCTCATATAACCCATTTCCAAGATGGTGACAGGCACCTGGGCCCAGTTAATGCCGCTCATAGTATCTGTCTCCCAGACGTCACGCTTGACGCAGCCTGTACTTAAAGCAAAAGCATCCAGAATACAATCCGCTAATCTTCTGCTTTCTGTATACATTTCAGCCGCATAAGGATTATTCGAGGTCTGGCAAATAGTGAATGCCCCTTCTTTCTCCGGGTTTTCCGAATCATTTGCATGAATTCGTACAAACGCATCCGCATTCAAATTATTGGCAACCTTTGCACGTTCACTATTACTAATATTGATATCATGTGTTTCCCGAATCATAACCACCTGATATCCACGGGCGGTCAATTCTTCCTTAAGTTTGAGGGCAACCACAAGATTAAGTTCATATTCCCACCAATCACTCACGCTTCCTTTTGTTCCACAGGAAACCTTTTTCTTCATGGTTGTGGAACCTGGCCCAAGTGGTTCTATATCATTATTTTCTATGCTTTGATGCCCGGCGTCAATTACCACCAACAGTTTATCCTCATCAATATCCGGAATCGGAACCTGCTCGGCTGTAATTTCTGATATTAAAACAACCTCCTGTAAACCGAGATATTTTGCAGAAACATAGGCCGTCTGCCCTTTGTACTCAACCTTCTGCCAACCATCCTTGGCATCTCCAAGTGCTGTCACTTCCTCATTTATCTTCAACACCCCTATTGATTTTGAGGTGGCTGTAGCATCCTGTCTGACATTCACAGCCCTCTGGGCATACATAACTGTTTCCACTTCCGGTTCGTTTGGGTCCAAAGTCTCTGTTTCCTTTGAGACTTCTGTTTCTGTCATCTCTTCCTCTGTAATCTGGGATTCCATAATTTCAGTTTCTGTAATTTCGGATTCTGTAATTTCAGATTCTGTAATTTCGGATTCTGTAGTTTCAGATTCTGTAGTTTCAGTTTCTGTGGTTTCAGATTCCGTAGTTTTGGATTCTGTAATTTCAGATTCCGTAATCTCAGATTCTGTAGTTTTGGATTCTGTAATTTCAGATTCCGTCTGGGTATCATAATTCCCTATTTCACAACCGGAAAGTATCATAGAAAACAAAATAATAAACGCAATTTGTCTAGTTGATTTTCTCATACCTTCTCCATATATGCTTAGATTTCATTTTTATCTAAATACACAACTGATTTATCAAATGCGATGATTGGTGCAAATACAATCGGTATAATACCAAGCCCCGCTCCAAACACTTTATTTTTGCCAAATTTAGCTGCAATGATAATACCTACATATACGCTCATTGCAAATACCAATATAGATAGAAACATGCTTGCCCAAAAGAAAAATGTTAAGTCACTATCAATATTAATCATATCAATCATTGAATCCGCAATTTCTATTGCATATAATGAAGAATAAATCCATCCAACAATTGACTCTGCCAGGCTAAGTAATAAAAATGGAAAATACCACCACTTCTTATCTGCCATATCGAATCTTACATAATCACCATAGAATGGAATAATCGCTTTCCAGCCTTTGATTCCGGCTTTTTCAAATATTTTCCACCAGCATATTGCTGTAAATATCCACATTAAAATTTTTACAGTTATCATTTTGTTTCCGGTCTCCTTTCATACCTTTTATATCTATTATCATGTATTTATCTATAAAATGCAAATGTAAACTTGATATTTTAGATACTAATGATAAAATAAAGTATATGAACAAATTCAAAATATTGGGGGTTCAAGATGGAAGAAAAGATTTATAAAACAATGGGTGGGGTTGGAGCAGCTAACCTTGTAATCGGTATCTGCATATTAATTACAGGCATCGCCAGCGGTGTTCTTTTAATTATAAACGGAGCAAGATTATTAAACAAAAAAGATAAGCTTCTCTTTTAAAAAAGCGTCATTCTGACGCTTGCAAGTTCGCAAGCGAACTTGGGATTTGATGCGTCTGACGACGCAATTTCCTATAAGGATTCGGGTGTCAAAAGGTGCTTTCTAAAACTTGAATTGGCAAATTGCACAAATACCGTTTATTTGCCGACACATTATGAGAACATATAGTTTT
>CAYMYV010000222.1:0-3106 GCA_964394775.1 uncultured Lachnobacterium sp.
AGGACTTGGCGAACCGGTCTTTGATAAAATCGATGCCAACCTTGCAAAAGCCATGTTTTCTATTGGCGCAGTCAAGGGCTTTGAAATCGGAGATGGCTTTAATGTAGCAACTGCTACAGGGCTAGACAACAACGATGCCTTCTATGCACCTTGTGGAAGAATCGCCAAAACCACCAACCATTCCGGCGGTACTCTTGGCGGCATGACAGATGGTGCTCCACTTACCATGCGCGTAGCAATCAAGCCTACCCCTTCCATCGCAGCCACTCAGAAAACCGTAAATAAGGCAGATGAGGAAATCGAAATTGAAATCAAGGGACGTCATGACCCAATCATCGTTCCAAGAGCAGTTGTAGTTGTAGAAGCTATGGCTGCAATTACAATTCTTGATGCGTTACTTGAGAATATGGGAAGCAGATTGGATAGAATTGTAGAGTTTTACGGATAATTTACAAAATGCGCAGGATTTTGTCCTGCGCATTTTCTTACCTTATAGGATTGGGGTGTCTTAATCATTCACTATATTTCACTTTAATCCAACGCAATCGCCGTATCCTCTTCCTGACGTCTCAAAATATCGTACTCATCCAGTTCCATTCCTAGGTCCACATAGAACACCTGCTGTGGATGCGGGCAGGATTCCATTTCCTGTCCTTTCTCATCGACAAGACGGCGAACAGTCACTTCGATATTATCCCCATTTGGCTTCATAACTTCAATTGTCTCACCTACAGAAAACTTATTGCGCTGTTCTATTCGATATAATCCCTCTTCGTTCGCAGGTCCAACAATACCAAGATACGTATATCCTTTTTCATATGTATTGTTGTCATATATCTGCGTCTCTTCGGATGGCTTGCCATAGAAGAAACCAGTGGTAAACTGACGATAGGTACAGTTGCTAATCTGGTCAAGATACCAAGGCATATTCTGCTGATACTTCTCTGGCGATTCCAGATAATCATCAATCGCCTTACGATAGGTACGTGCAACTGTTGCTACATAAAGAGCTGTCTTCATACGTCCTTCAATTTTGTAGCTGTCGATTCCGGCTTCAATCAAATCCGGAATGTGTTCTATCATGCACAAATCCTTGGAGTTAAAGATATATGTGCCACGCTCATTCTCATACACTGGGAAATATTCGCCTGGGCGCTTCTCTTCCATTACAGAATACTTCCAGCGGCATGGGTGGGTACAAGCCCCCTTGTTTGCATCTCTTCCGGTAAAATAATTCGACAGCAAACATCTTCCGGAATAAGAGATACACATTGCTCCATGGATAAAGGTTTCAATATCCATATCCTCTGGAATATTATCGCGGATTTCCTTGATTTCGCGTAAAGAAAGCTCGCGGGCAGTTACCACACGTTTTGCTCCCATTTCATACCAGAATTTGAAGGTTCCATAGTTGGTATTGTTTGCCTGTGTGCTGATGTGACGCTCGATATCCGGGCAGATTTCTTTCGCCAGCATGAAAATAGCTGGGTCAGCAATAATCAGACCGTCCGGTGTATCTGGTTTCATGTCGCGAAGTTCTTCGAAATAGGTGCGTACCCCATCTAAGTCATAGTTGTGGGCAAGGATATTAGCAGTTACATAGACCTTTACGCCATGGTCGTGGGCAAATTTGATACCCTCTGCCATTTCTTCTAAGGTGAAGTTCTTGGCTTTTGCACGAAGTCCAAATGCCTCACCACCAATATATACCGCATCTGCACCGAAGATAACGGCGATTTTTAATACTTCCAGACTACTTGCCGGACATAATAATTCTATTTTTCTCATGATTTACCTCAATTTAAGCATTTAAAAGCTGCTGAATCTGCCTATTTTTTCAATTGCTATTTCTTTGTACTCACCGTAACCCCATCCCCAATCGGCAATACCGCTGTCACCAGGTCATCCCTGTGGGTCAGTTCATACAGATACTCCCGCATTCTCTTATGGATAGTACGATTTCTTCTTGTTACTACAAAATGAGATTCAATAATATCCCCGTCCTGAAGCACATTATCAGAAACAAGCACCCCACCCGGAGAAAGCAGACGCATAACGTCACCAAAGAAATTGATATACTGTCCCTTGGCAGCATCCATAAATATCATGTCGAAAGGCTCATCCAGTGTTTTTAACACCTCTGTTGCATCACCTTCTATTAACGTAATCTGATTTTCTTTTCCGGCACGGATGAAGTTGTCCCGTGCAATTGGAATTCGTTTGTCGTAATTTTCAATGGTAACAATCTCACAAGGATACGGATTGTATTCTGCCATAAGAATTGCGGAAAAGCCTACCGCAGTTCCCACTTCCAGGATACGCTTTGGCTTTTGCATCGCCAAAAGCAATTTTAAAAAGCTTTGCATTTCCTTTCGAATAATCGGGACATAAGCCTCTAGTGCCTCTCGCTCTATGGTATCCAAAATCTCTGTGTTTCCGGTATCCAGAGAATTGATATAAGTTACCAATCGTTCATCTACTACCATTTTTTTACCCTTTATTGTCTTCTAAAATGAATATCTTACAGTATGAATTAGAAGGTTGTATATACATACAACCTCCTAACAATTTACCATGTCTTATAAATTCTAACACTCACACTATACTATGACTCAGCATTTCCAGTCACAGTCCCACTCGCAGCTTCCGAACCGCTCTCTGCCTCAGAACCGCTCTCTGCTTCGGAATCACTTTCCGTCTCAGAGCCGGAATCCGTCTCATCCTCGTCCTCTGTCGCTGTTGGTGTAGACAGAGCAATCATAATCTCCTTTGGCTCCATAGAGGTGTTTAGGATGTAGGTTCCCGGAATAATATCCTCTTTATAAGCAGACAGCATTAGCTGAATCGCGAACAGCTTTGCATCGCGAACCATACCCTTTGCCTCTAATTCTTTTCCTACGTCAAGCGCGTCCATAGACGAATCAATAATCACCGCTGTATTCGTTCCCGGTTCTGCCTCCATGGCCGGCTCGGTAAACACACGATAGCCGAAGTCAAAAAACACCAGGCTGACCTTTACCGTCAAATAAATAATAACCAGCGCTATAAAGGTTGTGATACCTAATTTAACAAATTTGAGTACTACTTTGTTAACGTTCATAATTAC
>CAYMYV010000223.1:0-3094 GCA_964394775.1 uncultured Lachnobacterium sp.
ACGTTCTTTAAGATACCTTTGATGAACTGGTAGGTTGGCTGTACAGATTCAAAACCACCACGAAGTGGGATTGCATTCTGAACACGTGGGTCATGGGCATCGAAGGTAATGATGTTGTCTACGCCCATAGAAACCAATTCCTGAAGTGCTAATGCACAGTCTAAGGATTCACGAGCGGAACGTTTATGCTGACGGCTTTCATAGAGGAAAGGCATAATTACAGTGATTCTTCTTGCTTTTCCACCGCAGGCAGCGATAATACGCTTCAAATCAGAGTAATGGTCGTCTGGTGACATGTGATTTTCATGTCCGCAGAGCTTGTAGGTTAAGCTCCAGTTTGTTACATCTACCAGAATGTATAAATCTAAGCCACGGATTGACTGGCTAATCACACACTTTGCTTCGCCGGAACCGAAGCGTGGATTTGCAACAGGAATGATGTAGCTTTCTTTGTGGTAATCTTTGAATGCAGCATCGTGCTGATGTTCATGTTCACGATGTTCTCTCCAGGTAGAAAGGTACTTGTCAACCTTCTGTCCCATAGCAGTACAGCTTTTTGTTGGTACAAGACCAAGAATACCATTAGGAATAGTTTCTAAGATTCTTTCGTCGTTTGGCATGATGTCCTCCGTATAAATAATATTGGTTAGCGTTTTTGACGTTTTTTTATTCTTATATCATCACCAAATAATTTGATGATGTTATAGTTGCTTAATATTCTAGAATAGGTTCGCTCAGAATATATCTCCATGATATCACTCATGTTGAGGTTTGTTGAGATAATCGTGGATTTCTGTCGCAAAATACGTTCATTCACACACAGGAATAGCTGTGATATGGTAAAAGAATTGGAAAACTCTGTTCCCAAGTCGTCGATAATCAGTAAATCACAATCAAAAATATTCTGATGCGCAGCAATCGCATCTGCATCCTTCTCAAACACACCTTTGCTCAATATATCAAATAATTCAAAAGCTGTAAAGTAGATTACAGACTTTCCCTGCTCTAATAATTCTTTTGCGACACAGTTGGATAAAAAAGTCTTTCCAACACCGGTATCTCCATAAAAGAATAAATTCTTAGGCTTGTTATCAAAGTCATCGATAAAACGGCGACATTCATCAACGGCGCGTTTTACAGTATCGAGAGAACTGAATCCAGTAGTAGGATTTACCACATCATCGGAATAATATTCATAAGAAAACGTAGAAAAATTTTCTTTGTCAAGAATATTCCTGATATTAGATTGTGAATATACAACATTGATGATTTCCTGCTTGAAGCAATGGCACTTGGCACCATTGATATATCCGGTATCCTTACAATCCCTGCAAGTGAACATTGGTTCAAAATAATTGTCAGGGAAACCGGCTTCTTTTATAAGAGCAGCCTTCTGAACACGCAAATCTGCCAAATCCGTTTTTAATTTGGATAGGGCCTGCGTGTCTCCATCCAGCATCTTTCGTGCGGATGCAACGGATATTTCTGCCATTCTATCATCAATTGTTTTGAGCGCGGGAATCTTCTCGTAGGCTTTCTCTTCACGTTCCTTGGTAAGACGGCGATTTTGAAGCTGACGACTTTGATAGCCGCGCATAATTTCATCATATTGTGCATTACTTAAGGCCATTTCATCCTCCAATCAAAGGTATGGATAGGTTTATACAGATGTGGTAAGAGCAAGCTTCTCTAACTCATCAGGGTCATAGCTGCGTTGATGGAAATTGTTAAATTTATTTTTTTTGGCAGTAGACGTCTGACTGCTTGTCCCGGTAGTACCGGCTTTAGAGGCAGCATGCTTACTCTTATTATATACCTCGTCCAAAGTGGCGACATCATTTAAATTATGTACGTTATTATTATACCAATTGGTCAAAATAGAGTCTGCATATTCAAAGCTTGCCTTCTGTGTAGCGGAAATTGTACGCTTGCAGGCCTCTTGAATCAATTCTGTATCAAATGCAAATTCCTTTGTCCATTTATTGACAAAAGCCATTTCTGAATCGGCAAGATTGCGTCCGCTGATGCCGAAGGCTTTCATAATACTATAATAAGCCTTAGAGCGGATGGAAACCTGTTCCTTTGCCTTTTCGATGGTGTCAATACCATTTTCTGACCATCCAATTGCAACCTTGTCCATATAGCGAAGGCTTGAATGTCCGTTGGTAATGCAATACTCTACCAGATATTCAATCAGCTCACCGGAGAAGCGAAGGGTATCATACCAGAAGAATACCGTGTTCATTTCGGTAGAATTCAATGGATGCTTCAAATAGGTTTCTATAATGAACAGGAGTTCAGAAACTTCATGATTATTACAGAAAGCCTTTACCTCATCCAAGGTATATTCACGCTTCTCTACAGTCTTGCTGCCTGAAGCAGGTGCATTCGCTGTGGCGCGCTTTGCCGGAGCAACAGAGGCAGTAGGAGCAGGAGCAACAGGAGCTACAGGAGCAACAGGAGCAGTAGTAACAGGAGAAACAGATGTCAAATTTGAACCACTGTTCAACTCATTAAAACACAACCCGGTCAAACGATTGCCGGCATCCAGCTCCAGAGACAATACCCCTACCTTTTCCCAATATTTCAGGGCGCGCATAACGTCCTTTTCTGTATGATTCAAGCAATCAGCAATGGCAGAAATAGACACACTGCTCCCGTTTGCATTCATACAGCGTAAAAGGTACAAATATACCTTGACAAATTCGCCGTTGGCATCCGCCATATATTCATCTATAAAAATATTAGGAACACAAGCATATGTACAAGGATAATTGCTGTGTAGTTGAAGCATTGCCATTTCCAAACCCTCATTTCTCCAAGAAGACCTAAGTTTTTTATCTATAGTCTGTGAGTGATTATAGCACACAAAATTTAGAAAGAAAAGAGCAAAAAACCAGTAAAATCAAGGGTTTGCCGGTGGTTAGAAAAATGTGGATAATGTGGAAAACATGACGAAAATGCCGAAAATATCAGCTTTTTCGTCATCAAAAAATCCACATTATTATGGGATAAGACCAACCATAATAATGTGGATTATGTGGACAACTATTTACCTAAAAGCGATTCGCCGATTTCTACAACGTTTCCGGCT
>CAYMYV010000224.1:0-3084 GCA_964394775.1 uncultured Lachnobacterium sp.
GATTATGCAGATAATCTACGATTTCTGCCAGATTTTCCTCTGCTTCATCTACACCCTCCACGTCATCAAAAGTGATTCCATTGGATGATTTTACATAAACCTTCGCATTACTGTTTCCAGTATTAAACATCATGGAGTTTGGTCCGCCCATCTTCTTAGACATCTTTCTAAAGCCCATTTGCCCAATAAACACAAAAATTAACATTGGAAGCATCCAGGTTAAAAACAGACTTAAAAGAGGCGACGTTTCTTCTACAATTTCGCCGGAGAAATCTGCCCCATTTTCATATAGACGATTGGTCATATCCGGATCGTTTACTAATCCTGTTTTATATATCTGCTTACCCTCTTTGTCTGTAAACAAAATTTGGTTTTCCTGAATTTGCACCTGTCCAATTTCCTGATTATAAGTCATTTTCATGAAGGTACCATAATCAACTTCTTTAATGGATTGCTTCGCAATAAATGGAATTACAATGGCATTAAATAAGAAGATACATATAAGTACTATCACATAGTATGCAATTAAAGGTTTTTTGGGTGTTTTAACTTCATTCATAACGTTTCCTCGCTTTCTTTTTCTTCTTTTGTGACATTCAGAGCTTCATGTACACCTATTTATTTGAAACTTTAAAATTGTTTTTTTCCACACATGGGTATTATAATAATTTTATCCGTAATACACAATTGCCAATTCTTTGACACTTGATGAATTATCAACAAAAACCACAAAATTGGGGTTTATTAATAAAGTGAATCTTTCGCCGGATAATCCAGTCTGTGATAAAATCAATCTTAAAATCTATGGTATAAAATTTCCCTAATCTGCAAAAACTTCCTATTATTGAATATTTGATGTAACAGCACTCACCACTGGCAATCTGTTACAAATCATCTCACTAGGAGGCTTCCATGGGCACATACAAGGTAGACATCTGCGGGGTCAACACCTCAAAACTTCCCGTACTAAAAGAAGAAGAAAAAGAGGAACTGTTCAAAAAAATCAAAGCAGGGGACATGGAAGCAAGGGAAATCTACATTCAGGGCAACCTGCGTCTGGTACTCTCCGTCATCCGACGTTTTTCCAATCACAATGAAAATCTGGATGATTTATTTCAAATCGGATGTATTGGACTTATGAAATCAGTGGATAACTTTGACCCGACCATTGGAGTTAAATTTTCCACCTACGCAGTTCCTATGATTATCGGTGAAATTCGACGATACATGCGCGATAATAGCTCCTATCGAATTCCTCGTTCCCTTAGAGATACTGCTTATAAGGCCGTTCATGCCAGAGAAACTCTCTCTCGTACCTCTTCCCATGAACCAACCTTGGAAGAAATAGCAAAAGAATGTGATTTAACAACGGAAGAAATCATCTATGCACTAGACGCAATCCAAACTCCCCTTAGCCTGTTTGATCCGGTCTACACGGACAGTGGCGACACTCTCTATGTGATGGATCAGATATCCGACAAGAAGAATAAGGAGGAAAACTGGATTGAAGACCTCTCTCTTTCTACTGCTATGGAGCAGCTCAATGACAGAGACGAGCAAATCATCAAACTGCGCTTTTTTGAAGGAAAAACCCAGATTGAAGTAGCAGAAGAAATTCATATCTCACAGGCACAGGTTTCCCGTCTGGAAAAGAATGCCTTAAAGCACATGCGCACCTACCTATCCTAGGTGCGTTTTTTCCTTATAGAATTCAGGTGTCAAAAGGTATTTTCTACAAATTATGTTTGGTAAATTGCGTCATTCTGACGCTTTTTTATTTGTTACTCCGTTGACTTCCTGACACAAATTCATTATTCTAAAGGTATCAGTCTTAGGAGGAAAAAAACAATGTTATTATCACAAAGCTTAGTTCAGGAAGCATTATGGAAAGCATCATCAACCGGCGCTGATTATGCTGAAGTATTTGCTGAATACACAAAATCAAAGACCATTAGTATGGTTTCATCTAAGGTAGACAAAATCGCTGATGGTGTTATCTCCGGCGTGGGAATCCGTATTTTCAAAGGAACAAGATGCATATCCGGTTCTACCTCTTCCCTTTCTCCGGAAGCAGTTTTAAGCTGTGCACAGAAGGTAGCTGATGCCTTATCGGGGGCACGTGAATTGGAAACTATCGTATTAAGGGAACGCTGTTTTGGCGATATTCACCCAATCCGCATTGTCCCATCTTCTGTTGACAATACAGCAAAAATTGATTTACTAAAAGAGGCTAGCGAGACTGCAAAGAATTACCATTCTGACATTTCTCAGGTTACCTGCAACTTCATAGATGTTGACCACAACATCATGATTGCTACAACTGAAGGATTACTTGCGGAAGACAGACAGATTCGTACTCGTATGGCTGTCAGCGCTGTTGCCAGCAAAAATGGTGAGAATCAAACCGGCTCCTGCTCTCCTGGCGGACGCATGGGTCTTGAGTTCTTTGAATTACATAATCCAAAGGAAATCGGCGCAGAAGCCGCTCGTCAGGCTATGGTAATGATTAACGCCGGATATATTCCAGCCGGAAAAATGCCGGTTGCCATCGATAATGGTTTTGGTGGTGTTATTTTCCATGAAGCCTGCGGTCATTCATTAGAAGCATCCAGTGTTGCTTTGGGACAGTCCGTGTTTACCGGAAAGCTTGGCGAACAGATTGCAAATCCAAAGGTAACAGCACTTGATGATGGTACTATTCCAAATGCCTGGGGTTCTATCAACATTGATGATGAAGGTACACCATCTCAGAGAAACGTTCTCATTGAAAATGGTATCTTAAAATCATATATGGTAGATAAATTAAATGGTCGTCGTATGGGTATGGCTTCTACCGGCAACTCTCGTCGTCAAAGCTACATCTATGAACCAACCTCACGTATGACAAATACCTTCATTGCAGAAGGAACCGATAAAAATGATGATATTATCGCATCTATTGAATATGGTCTCTATGCAAAATCCATGGGTGGCGGCTCTGTAAACCCGGTAACAGGCGATTTTAACTTCGCCGTAAACGAAGGTTACATTGTTCGTAATGGTAAGATTTGTGAAGCCGTTCGTGGTGCTACGCTTATCGGAAAA
>CAYMYV010000225.1:0-3066 GCA_964394775.1 uncultured Lachnobacterium sp.
GTAATCGTATCCTCATCATAGAACATTGGACCATAGGTCAAATATTTAAAAATACTATCTATGATATCATCCGTATTCTGACCTCTAAGCGCCGAGGTTGGAATGATTTCTGCAAAATCATACACCTTGCGGTAGGTATCGATAAATTCGAATACCTTGTCGCGCTCTACGGTATCAATCTTGTTGATTACCAGAATTACCGGTGTATCTACCTTTTTCAGCTGTTCTATAATATGCTGTTCTCCTGCCCCAATATAATTTGTTGGCTCTACAAGCCACAGAATCACATCCACTTCCTTTAGGGTTTTCTCAGCAACATTTACCATATATTCGCCAAGCTTGTTTTTGGCCTTGTGAATTCCCGGGGTATCAAGAAAAACAATCTGCCCCTTTTCCATATCCGTATATACAGTCTGAATACGATTTCTGGTGGTCTGTGGTTTATTCGAGGTAATCGCAATCTTCTGACCAATGAGATGATTCATAAGTGTTGATTTTCCTACATTTGGTCTGCCAATAATGGTTACAAAACCCGATTTAAACTGTTCGTTCATTGTTTCACCTTTCTTTGCATATTATTCGTTCAATGCACGAATATTCATAAATAAATTCTCTTCCTTGCGGATGGTGTTTTCATTACCAACCACACAGAAATTGCCATCGCTAAGAACGGCTTCTATCATATCTGAAAGAGCACGGATATCCTCCTGTGTTGCATTTAGAATCTGATTACGTTCCTTCTGAATATCCTCTACGGTCAGCTTTCTCCAATAAGCAACCATGGAACGATGTCCTTTCCCTTCCGGATAAAGTGGTGTATCAAGTCCACCTAATGTACCAATGATATATTTTGTCATCTCGCGTTCATCCGCTTCAAACCCACGCAAGTATTCTACGATTCCTTCATACACTTCGTTGGTTCTTCGAAGATTTGGGTCTCTGTAGGATGTAAAATAGGATTCTCCTGAGCGGGCAAAAGAACTCATGCATCCGTAAGCCCCACCCTTCACACGAATATTAATCCACATATAATCATAGCTTAAAATCATTTTTAATATATGAAGCGCTCCCGTAAATTCAAACCCATGAGCCACGAAATCACCCGAACGCGCCACATACTGAATTGCAGATGCATCTGTAAAGCCTTCATTTTTCTGCTCTGGCACGAATTCTGCGGCATTTCCCGCTTCGCAGCCTGCCGGAAGCAGTTGAATGAATTCTCCCAGTTTGCCTTCTGCCCTTTGATATCCGGTCTCATCTGCCGTAAAGCTGGTTAATAAGCGCGCCTTGCAAAATACCTGATTCATAACCTGGCGAAGCTTATCAATCACTACCTGTGGATTTTCACGCATCTGCGCATCCATCTTGCAGATTTCATCATAATAAGCGATTCCGGAAGATGCATCCTGATAATACTCATATTTTGAAAAATAAGACATACTTCTGGTTGCCGCAACTATATGTCCTGAGCTACTAAGCATGGTCTGCAGACGTGATTTGCTCTGTGCAACAATCTCTGTCAGACGCTTTACGTCATCAATCTTAGAGGTAAGGATAATTTCTCTTAGTATATCCAATGCTTTTTCCAGATTTTCATCCAAAACCTTTACACTAAAATAATAATTTACATGAATGCTGTCGCGGTCCGTCACCTCCGGATGAGCACTGATTCCCGTTGAAATTCCACCTGTGTAGAGATTTATGGTATTTGACAGCTTCGCATATGAGTAATTCTCTGTATCCACATAAGAAAGGACATTGCGTAAGAAGCTTAAATATGGCACATCCTCCATTGGAATATCCTTTGCATCAAAAAATAATGAAATATAATCAATTCCATTGGTGAAATAGTCATGACGCACAACAGGTGTATCTGCTATCGTCTCTTCCTCGTTGCTGTATGGCAATGCTTCCTTTCTTAAATCCCCTCGCTCCAGCATAGGAATTTTCGCCAATTCCTCTTCCGGAGAAGGAGTTTCCTGATATTCCTTTAGATATCTGGTTTCTTCTATTAATGCTTCCAGCTCTTCTTCGGAAAGTGTCGCCTTATAAGCGGAAAGCTTCGCTTCTAATGCTTCCTCCTGCTTTCGATTTAAGCCTTTTTCCGGCTCAAGCGATACAATAACCCCATGTGTATTGTCTAACAGGTATTTCCGGATAAGCTCTTCGAAGTACCCGGTATCCACCTGTTTTTTCATAAATTCGAAGGTATCTAAAAGCTCTAAGTACATAAATGGCTGCATATCGTCAAACAACCAGCTCTCCATGCACTGAATACCATAGAGAAGTCCCTTTGGATAATGTCCAAAGTCCGCCTCGCGGAAACGGAATTCAGCACTGTTTATCGCCGCAAGAATTGACTCCTTATTGATTCCCTCTTCCACAATTTTCTTTAATGTAGCTTCGATGATTTCCACAAAACGCTCTTTGTCCGATGCATTGGCATTTTTTGCAACAATATGGTACACCGGCTGACACATCCCGTCAGCAAAGCTTGCATACACATCCTGTCCAACTCCGGCATCGATAAGTGCCTGACGTACTGGCGCACCCGGAGCTGACACCAAAGCATAATCCAGCATTTCAAACGCCTGACTCAGCTTCTTGTCCAGAACACTACCGATTACCTTGCTATAAGACAGATAGGTATTGTTTTCTTCTGACTCATCCGTCGAAATTGGGTATTTTTCTGTCAGCACCTTCACCTCGTCAAATGGCGCTTCCGGATGAATCACAGAGTCAACCACGCTGGTGTCATATTCAGACAAATATTCCTTGTCCATCCACTCCAAACGTTCTACGATATCAAAATCGCCATAGAGATAAATATAAGAGTTGGATGGGTGATAATATTTTTTGTAAAAATCAATGTATGCTTCATACGTAAGCTCTGGAATATGCTCCGGGTTTCCTCCGGAATCCTTGCCATATGTATTATTCGCAAAAAGGGCCTTCATAATTGCAGTATCAAGCATCTCATCCGGAGATGAATACGCGCCCTTCATCTCATTATACACAACACCATTGATGGTCACTGGTCCATCCTTTTCCTCTAACTCATAGTGC
>CAYMYV010000226.1:0-3057 GCA_964394775.1 uncultured Lachnobacterium sp.
TGTTTACCAAATTCGGTGGACATCCAATGGCAGCAGGGGTATCTCTTCCAATCCAAAACATCGATGCCTTCCGCGAAAAAATCAATGCCCTTGCTACCTTGACGGATGCAGACCTTATGCAGAAGGTGCGTATTGATGTGCCGATGCCTATGGATTATGTAACCTTGGGGCTGGTGCAGGAATTTGCGGTATTGGCACCTTTTGGAAAGGACAACACTAAGCCGGTGTTTGCAGACAAGGACATTCTGGTGAAGAAACTTTCGATTATGGGGAAGAATCGTAATGTGATAAAGCTTAGCATGGTTACAGCAAAAGGGATGCCTGTCACAGGGGTCTATTTTGGCGATGTGGAGGGCTTTTTGAATTATATTGCAAGCAGGTTTGGCCAAGGTCAATTAGAGGCTGCGATGAGTGGAAAGGCCAATGATATACAATTGTCTATTGTTTATTTTCCAAAAATCAACAGTTTTCGCGGTGTGGATGAGTTACAATTTGAGATACAGTTATATAAGTAATCATTGCTAAAAAGACGTGCTCATTGTAAAATAGTAGTATTGGAGGCAATTCGATGTTTGGAAACAAAAAGAGTAAAATAATAGAAGAACAAAATAAGACGATTTGGTCACAGATGATTGAGAAAAAGGAAGGCTTTGAAGCAGATGTGGCACAGGTAGAGGAATCACAGAAATGTATTCAGGCAGATGTTTGTCAGGTGGCAGAGAACTGTAATAGTGTTGTGGAGCATGCCATGATTAATATCGAAGAAGAATCAAAGCTGGTACATATCATTGATGATTTTTCTGTAGATTTGAAAAAAGCAGCAGATGAATATGACAGCCTTCGCATCCTGGTAGAGAAGCAGCTGGAAGCGACAACCTCTCTTGTGGAGGAGAATAAGCATTACACGACTCCAGCGAAGTACTTGACTGAGACGCCGGCAAGCATGCGTATCGCAAGCGCGGCATATATCAGACAATTAGAGGATATGGAAGAGGATGGCCGCAAGATGAGTGTTTTGGCACTGAATGCAGCAATTGAGGCCGGACGAATGGGAGATAGCGGTAAGCCGTTTGTGGCTGCCTCTGAGGAAATTCGTCAGCGTGCGCTTACTTATGAGAAAAAAGCAGCATCCATGAAAGAAGAGTTAGAGCATGCGAAGGAGCGTATTGGAGAGCTGGAAGAGGTTGTGGGAAGACTTGTGTCTCTCATGAAGGAAAATAACATGGGAACCACCCGTCTGCTGAAGAAGTGTCAGGAATCCAGTAAGGCGATGGAGAATTCATCCATGAGGGATTTTTCAGAAGAGCTCATTGAGATTAGAGATAAAGTTGTAGGAATACGGAATCTGGACGAGGACATTGCAAAATGTGGGGAACGTAATAAAATACAGTTAAGTGATGTTCAGGAGGATATTCAGAGTCAGAAGCAGCAGTTGGCTGAGTTGGAGAGTGATCTCTCTTACATATTCGATGTATTGGAAGAACAAATGCAGTAAAATGCAGAAGGAGGTTTTATGGTAACTAACAATTTTACATTTTTGTCAAATGATGGCAAAACCGCCGTTCATGCAATAAAGTGGGCACCGGATTCGGGAGAATACCATGCAATTTTGCAGATTTCTCATGGTATGGTGGAATATATTGAAAGATATGCTCCTTTTGCTGAGTTTTTAACTACCAAAGGATATATGGTGGTAGGACACGACCATATAGGACATGGAAAATCAGTTTCCTCCAAGGAGGATTGGGGATTTTTCTGTGAAGGAACGCCAAGTGACGTAGTTGTGGCAGACATGCATAAGCTTCGTACATTAATTCAGGAAGAAAATGAAGGCGTGCCATATTTTATGCTGGGACACAGCATGGGTTCTTATATGCTTCGTAAATATTTAGCATTCCACAACGATAATTTGCGAGGCGCGATTATTATGGGAACCGGTTTTACACCACTGAATATGTCAAAATTGGGAATTTGGGTTACCAAAATATTTACAAGGCTTTTTGGACCAAAGCATCGTAGCAAATTCGTGGCAGACCTTGTGTTTGGTGCGGATTATAAGGAATATGATTTGACAGGTGAGCATCCGGAAAACAGCTGGCTGTCTAAGGATGTGGCGATTGTAAGACATTATTATGAGACCAAGGAATGTACCTTTGGCTTTTCCGTAAATGGATATCAGGGCTTATTTGAAGCGGTAAACTTTAGTTGTAATCCGGAGAATGCAAAGCTGCTTCCTAAGAAGCTTCCAATGTTTATTGTGTCAGGTGACAAGGATCCGGTTGGAGGCATGGGCAAGGGCGTAAAAGAGGTATATGACCTTTATAAAGAAGCAGGAATGTTGGATTTGACATATAAGCTGTATGAGAATGATCGTCATGAGATTCTAAATGAGACAGACCGGCAGGTGGTATATGAAGACCTGTTGGCTTGGATGAATGTGAGAATTGATACATAATATGAGGATATAAGCAGAGGGCTGCGCAAAGTAAATTGCGACAGCCCTCTTAATATTTAGGAGAACGAAGATTATTAAAATTGTGGAAGTCTATCTTTAAGCTTCTCTTTCTTTTCTCTCATTTTCTCTTTGCGTTCGCAAGCGGTTTCCTTTAATGTTTCCCAGTTACGAACATATACAACAAGATACATAACAGCAGCAAGGAGGACACCGGTAATCAGGTCGAACATAGAATGCTGTTTAAGGAAAACAGTGGAAAGGATAATGCTAACCATGAGAATGCCGGAGATTAGGCGAATCCACTTCCTGTTTTTGGTTTTCTCACTATTTACAATTGCCAGATGTACACCAATCGAGTTGTATACGTGAATACTTGGAAACAGATTGGTTGCAGTATCTGTTTGATATAATGCGGCGCACAGCTGTGTGAAAATATTATCACGCTCAAAGCTGGTTGGGCGAAGCATATGTCCATTAGGATATACAGAAGAAACAATTAGGAAAATAGTCATTCCTGTGAAAAGGAATGTACACATTTTGTAAAATTCCTTCTTGTCCTTAAAGGCCATATACACAACGACCACTGCAATGTATGCAAACCA
>CAYMYV010000227.1:0-3023 GCA_964394775.1 uncultured Lachnobacterium sp.
GCTCCAAAATTCAAAGCAGGAAAAGCTTTAAAAGATTCTATCAACTAATATGTTGTAAAACTGCCGTGCCAACTGGTACGGCAGTTCTTTTTGTATCATTATGTTCGGGTGCCAAAGCGTTCTTTCTAAAACTTGAATTGGCAAATTGCACAAATACCGTTTATTTGCCGACATAATTTGTAAAAGCACCTTTTGACACCCGAATCCTTATAGGGATTTGATGCGTCAGAATGACGCTTATATGCGCGATAAACAAGAAAAACAGAAGCTTGAACACATGATGCTGTAGAAAGGGGTAAGCCATGAGATTAGATAAGTTTTTGAAGGTCTCCCGATTGATAAAGAGAAGAACCGTAGCGAATGAGGCCTGCGATGCGGGAAGAGTAAGCGTTAATGGTAAGGAAGCAAAGGCTTCTGTCAATGTGAAGGTGGGAGATATCATTGAGATTGCATTTGGACAGAAAACCGTCAAGGTCAGAGTGCTGGATATTCAGGACACCACAAAGAAGGACGAAGCAAAAGATTTATTTGAATATGTATCATAAAATAACCAACCTCCTAATATAGTTATGTATATAGGAGGTTTTTGTATGGAAGAGAATAAAGTAGTAAGTAAAGCACATAAAATTATATTAACAAACCGCAGGAATGGAAGTCTTAGCGGTGTATTGGATGTTTTGTCCTTTGATGTAAACGAAATTCTGCTGGAAACGGAGCTTGGCATGCTGCACATAAAAGGAAAGGATTTGCATGTAAATCATTTGAATCTGGAGAAAGGCGATGTAGAGATTGAAGGCATGATTGAAGCCTTTTCGTATTCCCAGGTGCCGGCAATTACAAAGAAAACCGAAAGCGTCTGGAAAAAAATGTTCCGCTAGAAATAATTGGTATTTCTTAAGTTTTATAGAAATGGTTGAAAGTATTGGATAAAAAATGTAAAATAGGAAGTACCAAAGGGAAGAAAGAGGTACCTTATGAGCGCAAAAAGAAAGGGCAAGGGGCTAAATGCCGGTACAGTAAGCATTATATTTATTGTGCTTGTGTTCGTGGCAGTTATGTCCATCCAAATTTATAAACTAAAAGAAAAAGATGCCCAGCTGGCAGAACGTGAAGAACTTTTGCAGGAACAGTTAGACTCAGAAAGTCAAAGAGCGGAGGAGATTGAAGAACTGAATCTCTACACGAAGACCATGGAGTACATCAAGGAGATGGCAAATAAACTGGGACTGGTATCAGATAATGAGATTATTTTTAAGGAAAACGACGAATAATAGGTGTTCGTCGTTTTTTTTGACGATAAATTCAGAATATAGGACGAGTTCTTTTGACATAGAAATTGCATAGAAACCTCTATAATCGAGAAAAAAGAATATGGAGGTTTATTATGAAACAAATAGTAAAAGATATCGGGAAAGGTGTCGTGGCCTTTTTCTGCGGGGGAATTGGAATTTATGGATGTTATCCTCTTTTGCCCGCTTTTTTTGCATTATGCTGTACGGGTTCTAAGCTCTCCGCGTGGGTAATCGTAGGAAGCTTTTGGGGAATTTTCTGGTTGATGCCTTTTGATACCATGATAAAATATATATTTGTATTACTCATTATTGGCCTGGCAACAAGATTGTATCGCTTCGTCAATAAGGATTGTGGAATCTGGGAAGCAGGAATTGTGGCAGGTGTGGCAACGGTAATCATGAATCTGGCAGCTGTTTCTTTTCAAATAAGTGATATGAAAGTGGTTCTTGTAGCGCTCTGTGAGGGTGTGTTTGTGGTGGGTGCTGCAGTAAGTATGCATGTTCTGGCAGGACTGCCTTACCGCTTAAATTATAGTAAGACCATTCGTGAATCAGCTCCCGTGGCAGTTGTGCCGTTACAGGGAAGGCAGACACAGAGGATGGAATCGCTTGCAAGTGCCGTAAATGGTTTGTCGGATGCGTTTATGGCGATGAGCCAGCCGAAGGAGAAGCTGGTGACGGACGAGGTAGGCACTTTAGAGCAGGAGCTGACGGGTAAGCTATGCTCCTCCTGTGATGGCTGTGCGATTTGCTGGAATGAAAATCGCATGCGGCGTCAAGGCGGGATTCGAGCTCTGTTGTTCGCAGTTGTGAATCACAGCAGTAAAGAAGAATTGCTGCAGGAGCCATATGTGGAGAATTGCTGCCAATACGAGGGAATGGTAGAGGAAGCCCTACAGGCATTTAGCCGATTGGAGCTCAATCACGCCTGGTATAATCGTTTGCAGGAGAATCGTTATGTCATTGCCCAGCAGCTGGATGCCATGGCCGGACTTATGGAGGAATGGGCAAGGTCAAAAGTAAATAAAGACAATCAAAATAAAAAGGTACTGGCACAAATTGCCTATGAAGCAAAGGAAAAAAGTCTGATAACAGATGACCTTCATATTTATGAGGAAAACGGATGCATGTGTGTGGAGGCAGTGGTTTCAAGCAAATGGGATGGTGGAATTCCTGTTAAGCAGTATCTTTCCGCAGTGGAGAAGGCAGTGAGAATGCCTATGCGTCTGGGGAAGGACACAAAGAGCATTTTGACAAAGGATGGAAGTCTGGTGTCCGTTTACGAGGATACAAAATTTTATGGCTTACAGGGAATCGCCACGGAAAAGAAGAATGGCTCTCCGGTCAATGGGGACAACTATGCTTTTTTTGCAATGGATGATGGAAGCTATCATATCTGTTTGTCTGACGGTATGGGTTCGGGAAGCCGCGCAAAGCAGGAAAGCGAGATGGTCGTGGACCTGATGCAGAAATTCATTGAGGCGGGCTTTCGAAAAGAGACAGCAATTAAGCTTATGAATTCTGCCATGGTGTTACAGGGAGAAAACAATATCTATTCTACCTTGGATTATGCGGTGGTGGATTTGTATACGGGAAAAATGGAATTGATTAAGATTGGTGGTGCTGCAACCTTTATCAAACGCGGTCAGGAGGTAGAGTGCATAGAAGAGGGCAATCTTCCGGCAGGAGCGGATGTGCGCATGGAGGTCAATAGCACGAAAAAGCAGTTAA
>CAYMYV010000228.1:0-3015 GCA_964394775.1 uncultured Lachnobacterium sp.
TTGCCTCTCTGGCACTTGTGGCAAGCCGCAATAATTACTGCAAGCCAAAGATTAACGAGAGTGGCATCCTGGATATCAAAAACGGCCGCCATCCGGTTGTGGAAAAGATGATTACCAATGATTTGTTCATTGATAATGATACATATTTGGATAATAACAATAATCGTATCGCAATTATCACCGGGCCAAATATGGCTGGTAAATCCACCTATATGCGTCAGACTGCGCTTATTGTATTAATGGCGCAGATTGGAAGCTTTGTTCCTGCATCATCTGCAAACATTGGTATTGTAGACCGTATTTTCACACGAGTTGGTGCATCAGATGATTTGGCCTCCGGACAAAGTACCTTTATGGTGGAAATGAATGAGGTTGCAAATATTTTACGTAATGCCACGGCAAATTCGCTCTTGATTCTGGATGAAATCGGCCGCGGAACTAGCACCTTTGATGGCTTAAGTATTGCATGGGCAGTCGTTGAGCACATTAGTAATACCAAATTAATTGGTGCAAAGACTTTATTTGCAACCCATTATCATGAGCTAACGGAATTAGAAGGCAAGCTCAACGGCGTCAACAACTATTGTATAGCTGTTAAAGAAAAAGGAGATGATATTGTCTTCTTGCGTAAGATTGTAAAGGGCGGAGCTGATAAAAGCTATGGTATTCAGGTTGCGAAATTAGCCGGATTGCCAGATTCTGTAATAGAACGTGCCAAGGAAATAGTAAACGAGTTGATTGAAAATGATATTACAGAAGTGGTTCGTAATATTTCAGTTGATACTACTGCAAAAAAACGCAAAAAAGAGCACCTTGATGAGGTGGATCTGACACAGATGTCGCTGTTTGACACTATTAGCGATGATACAATCATTGATGAGCTTCGCAATGTGGATATCGGAAATATGACACCGCTGGATGCCTTAAATAAGCTGTATGAGCTACAGAATAAGGTGAAGAATCGCTGGGGAAATTAAACGACTTCTAGCCTTTGTGAAGATATATGGCTTTATAGGTAGATATAAGGCCTTGCGAGAAGAAATTTTATGTGGTGTAACGGGAGATTTTCCCTACTTTCAGTTTAAAGGAGCATACATATGCCAAAAATAGAACTTCTTAGTCAGGATACAATTGATAAGATTGCGGCGGGAGAGGTGGTTGAGCGACCGGCCTCCGTGGTAAAGGAATTGGTGGAGAACGCCATCGATGCGAAAGCTACCGCAATTACTGTTGAAATCAAAGAAGGTGGAATCAGCTTTATCCGCATTTCCGATAATGGATGCGGCATTGAGAAGTCTGAGGTTCCGCTGGCATTTCTGCGCCATTCTACCAGCAAAATCCGAAACGTTGAGGATTTGATGTGTGTATCTTCTTTGGGCTTCCGTGGCGAGGCGTTATCCAGTATTGCAGCCGTTTCCCGAGTGGAACTGATTACAAAAACGCCGGATTCGCTTACCGGTGTGCGTTATCAGATTGAAGGCTCAAAGGAGATTGCATTAGAGGAGATTGGTGCTCCTGATGGAACTACCTTTTTGATTAAAGATTTATTCTATAACACCCCTGCTCGTAAGAAGTTTTTAAAGTCTGCACAGACAGAAGGAGCATATATTGCAGATATGGTGGAGAAGCTGGCGCTTTCGCATCCGGATATTTCGTTTAAGTTTATCCAGAATAACCAGACGAAGTTACATACTTCCGGAAATGGCAATGTAAAAGATTTGATTTACCATGTGTTTGGCAGAGAGATTTCCTCTGCATTACTGCCTGTGAATCTGGAAAATGAATTATTCTCCGCGACCGGATACATCGGAAAGCCGGTCATCACACGCGGAAACCGCAATTACGAGATATATTTCATTAATGGACGTTACATAAAAAGTAATTTGTTATCAAAATCCATTGAAGAGGCATATAAGAGCTTTTTGATGCAACATCAGTATCCATTCTGCGTGCTGTATTTTGAGTTTAAAAGCGAGAGTCTGGATGTAAATGTGCACCCGACCAAGATGGAGCTTCGCTTTGATAACAATATCGAAGTGTACCAGATGCTTTGCGATGGCTTATATGAGGTTCTTTCTCACAGGGAGATGATTCCGGAGGTTCCTGTCACCGAAGAAAAGAAGAGCGCTGCAATTGTTCACGAATATAAAGAATCCATTCCGGAACCATTTGAAAAACGCCGTTTGAACGAGATTCGCGAGGCGGTAAGCAAGGATAGTCCATATGAGATTAAATATCCGGAGCGATTCCATGGAAACTCAAATTCTTATAGAAACACAGGTGCTTATAGCCATACGGAAATCCATGGTGATTCCAACAATTTTAATGTGAATCATATTCGTGAAACTGCAAATTATGGCATGGACATAAATAAGAATCCTATCATGAATCGTATTCTTGGTGAAGAGAACACTGTAACCATTCAAAGTAGTAACTTAGCAACAGTAATACCAGAAAACACAACTACAGTAATATCAGAAAATACAACTACAGACAACCAAGTCTACGAAAACATCACACTCGAATCACTGAGTAGTGAATTTTTGACGCAGGATGCCAAGAAAAATCACCGCATCATCGGCCAGTTGTTCAAGACCTACTGGCTGGTAGAATTCGAAGACAAGCTGTTTATTATTGACCAGCACGCGGCACATGAGAAGGTATTATACGAGCGTACAATGGCAACCTTAAAAGAGAAGGAATTTACCTCACAGGCAATCAGCCCGCCAATCATTTTAAGCTTGGATTCCAGCGAAATCCTGATGCTTGAAAAATACCGCGCGCAGATTGAGCAGATGGGATATGTAGTAGAAAACTTTGGCGGAAAGGAATACATGATTAGTGCTATTCCGGACAATTTGTTCCATATGGATATGAAGGAGCTGTTTATCGAGATGCTGGATGATTTTTCGAATATGTCCGGCAAGGAAACTCCGGAGCTGATTCTGGAGAAAGTCGCTTCCATGTCCTGCAAAGCCGCAGTAAAGGGCAATCAGACCTTAAGCTACAGTGAGT
>CAYMYV010000229.1:0-2989 GCA_964394775.1 uncultured Lachnobacterium sp.
TATTTGTGCAATTTGCCAATTCAAGTTTTAGAAAGCACCTTTTGACACCCTAATCCTATAAGGTAAGAAGAAATGGGCTGTCACAAAATCACTGATATGTGCCATCCCATTATGATACTAACTACTTTACAAGTGCAACCTCCAGCACCTGCTCCAACCTGTCTACCAGCACAATCTTTAGACCACTCCTGATTTCCTCCGAAATCTCGTCTAAGTCCTTTTCGTTCTTGCTTGGAATACAAACTGTTTTCATTCCTGCATTTTTTGCAGCAAGCAATTTTTCCTTTAATCCGCCAATTGGAAGCACACGGCCTCGCAAGGTGATTTCACCGGTCATGGCAACATCTGCTTTTACCGGTTTATGGATAATGGCAGACAGCACGGCGGTAGCCATTGTAATTCCGGCAGATGGGCCATCCTTTGGCACTGCTCCCTCCGGAATATGTATATGAATATCATGCTCCTGGAAAAATTCCTTGTCAATATGATAGGTCTCGCTCAGGGAACGCACACAGCTAATTGCCGCTGTTGCAGATTCCTTCATCACATCACCCATCTTACCGGTGAGCTTTACCTCGCCCTTACCCGGCATAATGTTTACTTCAATTTCCAGAGTCGTTCCACCAACACTGGTCCAAGCCAAGCCTCGAACGATACCGATTTCATCGGTTTCGTTTTTCTCTTCCTGACTATACTTTTCCTTGCCCAGATATTTGGTGAGGTTCTTCTCTGTAACATTTATTTTTTTCTTATTGTTCTGATATATCTCTCGTGCCGCTTTACGACAGATTTCACCCAGCTTACGCTCTAAGCCACGAACCCCAGCTTCTTTGGTATAGGAACGAATGATTTTTACCATTGCTTCATCACTGATGGTCAGCTGCTTTGGCTTGATTCCATTCTTTTCCAGCTGCTTTGGCAGAAGATGCTCCGTTGCAATGTGGAACTTTTCATTTTCCATATAGCTGGTGACCTCGATAATCTCCATACGGTCTAACAGAGGCTTTGGAATGTCCTGCATTGCGTTTGCGGTTGCAATAAAAAGCACCTCTGACAAATCCACCGGAAGCTCCACATAGTGGTCCCGGAATTTGCTGTTCTGCTCGGAGTCCAATACCTCAAGAAGTGCGGCTGAGGTATCCCCTTTGTAATCACTGCTTACCTTATCGATTTCATCTAAGAGCATTAATGGATTTTTCACCCCTGCGGTACGAAGTCCGTTTACAATACGACCCGGCATCGCGCCCACATAGGTACGTCTGTGTCCACGAATCTCTGCTTCATCACGCACGCCACCAAGACAGATGCGTACATATTCCTTGTTCAATGCCCTTGCCACAGAGCGGGCAATGCTTGTTTTACCGGTTCCCGGAGGTCCCACCAGACAGATAATTGGGCTCTCGCCCTTGCTGGTAAGATTACGCACTGCAAGGAATTCCAGCATACGCTCTTTGACCTTTTCCAAGCCATAATGGTCTGCATTCAAAATCTCTTCTGCGTGGTCTAAGTCATTGTTGTCTACTGATGTTTTTTCCCATGGAAGCTCTAATAATGTCTCGATATATCCACGACTCACCGTACTTTCGGACGAGTTGGAATTGATATTTTTGAAACGTAGAATCTCTTTTTTCAGGCGCGCCTTTACTTCCTCGGAAGCCTCTAGCTGCTCCATTGCTTCCATGTAGCCATCTGCATCAGACTGTGTATTGGTTTCGCCCAATTCCTCACGAATCAACGACATCTGCTCACGAAGAATATAATCCTTCTGATTTTTATCAATGCGCTTTTTCACTTTTTCCTGAAATTCCTTCTGGATAGCCATTACATCCATCTCGCGGAATAAAAGGGCAAGCAATACCTCATAACGTTCGGATAAGCTATCCGCCTCCAAAATACGCTGTTTATCCTCAAACCCTACGGGAAGGTTGTTGGATATGTAATTGATTAATTTGTCTAATCGTTCATAGGCATTTGCCTGTTTGAGCACATCTGCTCCGATTTTGCCATTGAGCTTTGCGTACTGTACAAAATTCTCGCGCACACTATTTCTCATGGCTTCCTTTACTTCCTGTGACAAATCATCTGCCACATCCTGCAGGGCTTCAATATATGCCTCCAAATATTCTTCGCGGTCTGTAAAAGACAAAAGCCCTGCTCTCGTTTTTCCTTCTGCAAGAACACGAACAATATTATTCTGCATTTTAATTACTTGTTTAATTTCTGCAATAATACCAACCTGATACAAATCATCAATTGTTGGATTATCCTGCTCAACCTCACGCTGCGTCACAAGAAAAATCTTCTGCTCCCCATTCATGGCCACTTCTACCGATTTAAGGGATTTCTCCCTACTAATATCAAAATGAGCAATCATTCCCGGCAGAATCGTCATGCCGCGAAGGGCAATCGCCGGCATTTTTATCATGTAAACTTCTTCCTTTCAAATCAGGCATTTTGCTTCTTAGGCGTTTTACTTCTTAGGCATTTTGCTTCTTAGGCGTTTTACTTCTTAGCCTTCCAGCTTCAGAGTAGTACTTTCTAACGCCTTCAAATTATCCTCCACCATATCCTTGGTAACGACATAGGATTCGATACTTTCGTCTGATGGAACGGTATACATCAGGTCTAGCATTACGTTTTCCATAATTGCACGAAGACCTCTTGCGCCAGTCTTACGCTCTAATGCTTTGTCTGCAATTGCACCAATTGCTTCGTCATCAAAGCTTAACTCTACGCCGTCTAACTCTAATAATTTTGTATACTGTTTTACCAGTGAGTTCTTTGGCTCCTGTAAAATGCGAATTAATGCGTCGCGGTCCAAGTTATCTAAAGACACGGTAATTGGCACACGTCCGATAAATTCCGGAATCAATCCAAATTTTACAAAATCCTGTGGAAGCGCATGCTTGAATGCATCTCCAACATTGATTTCTGATTTGGAACGAACCTCTGCATTAAAGCCAATGGAGGCTGTATCCATTCTGTTCTC